>CANPXX010000001.1 GCA_947587085.1 uncultured Clostridia bacterium
GCTCCCCTGCTAAGGGAGTAGTACCGGTTACGGTAGCACGAGTTCGAATCTCGTCTTCTGCGCCAAGAGCCGCCCGAGGATCTTTCCTCGGGCGGCTCTTGGTTTTCCATAAAAGTTTTGTCCCGCGCGTCATGCGACCGCAAAGGGAGACTGTTTGTTCTATCAGGATTCCGTGGTGGGGTTCATGAGGTCGCACAGGCGGATGAGGGCGTTCGAGACGGGGAATGCCGCGAGCAGGACGCAGATGATATACAGTATCTCCGTAAAGGTGAAGCGTACCGCGCCCCAAGCGTCAAAGATGATATTCCCGAGCGCGGGGATGGCAAGGACGATGACGCACGCGGCGATGGACATCGCATACACCGCGAGGCGCAACAGATTGAAGGGTTGCAGGATGCGGAAGAGCATCACGAGTCCGCCGAAGGTCACGGCGAGCAAAAGGAGCGGGGCGCGGTTATAGAGCTGACCCGGCAGGAAGTGATTGCCGAGGTAGACGGCGAGCACGCACAAAATGAGGGTGACGGCGCCCGGGATGGAGCGCGACATGACGTATGGGATAAATTTCCCCTTCACGCGGTCGGCGTTCGGCTGCAACGAGATGATGAAGGAGGGGAAGGCGGCGACGAAGATCTCGAAGAGCAGCATGTTGTTGGTCTTGAAGAAGTACGTTTCGTGCAGCGAGACGCAGAGGATGGCGAGGAGGGTGATGAAGAGCGTCTTCATGAGATAGAGCGAGGCGCTCGACTTGATGTTGTTGATGACCCGTCTGCCCTCATAGACGACGTTGGGGAGATTGAGGAAGTTGTTGTCCATGAGGACGAGGTGGGAGACGTTCCTCGCCGCCTCCGAACCGGACGCCACGGACACGGCGCAGTCCGCCTCTTTGAGGGCGAGGATGTCGTTGACGCCGTCGCCCGTCATGGCGACGGTGCTCCCCTGCTTCTTGATCGCCTTGACGAGAATCGCCTTCTGCTCGGGGGTGACCCGCCCGAACACGGTGTATTGGTTCGCCACGTTCTCCACTTCGAGGTCGGTGAGCCCGTCGAGCGAGATGAACTTGCTCGCGTTGCGCACGCCCACGCGGCGCGCCACTTCGGACACGGTGACGGGGTTGTCGCCCGAGATGATCTTGATGTCCACGTCGTTTTCGCGGAACCACTTGATGGTGTCCACGGCGTCCGAGCGGATGTTGTCGGCGAGGGTGATGATGGCGACGGGGCGGAGGAGGGCGGGGAGCCGCTCTCCCACGATGGGATTGCGGGAATGGGCGAGCACGAGCACGCGCAGACCTGCCTGTGCGTATTGCTTCACGATCTTTTCGACCTTGGGCGGCACGGGGCGCAGGACGAATTCGGGGGCGCCCATGCAGAAGGTGCCCGTCTCCCCGAAGGTCACCGCCGACAGCTTGCGCTTGGAGGAGAAGGGGATGGTCGCCGTGGGCAGGAGCGCGCTCGAATGCCCGAAGCGGTTGTAGAGGGCGATGGAGGTCTGGTTGTTGTCGTCGAGGGCGGCGAGCATGCTCCCCATGATGTCGTCGAGGGAGTAGTCTGTCTCGTTGTTGAGGATGAGGCAGTCATTCACCGTCATTCTTCCGTCGGTGATGGTGCCCGTCTTATCGAGGCAGAGCACGTTGACGCGCGCGAGCATTTCGAGGGAATAGAGGTCCTGCACCAGCGTCTGCTTCTTGGCGAGGCGGCGCACGCCGATCGCCATGGCGAGGGAGGTGAGGAGGAGGAGCCCGGAGGGAATCATGCCGATGATGACGGCGCCCGTGAGCATGATGGACTGCGGGATGCGGTTGTGGACGGGTCCCAGCGCCTGCCAGTTGACCCAGAACATGAGGGCGGCGATGACCACGATGAACACGCCGATGAAGCGGATGAACACGCGGATGGAGTTCATGATCTCCGACCGCGGCTTCTTATACTTCTTCGCCTTGGAGGTGAGCGAGTTGAGGTAGGTGTTCTTCCCCACCTTCTCGGCGCGGACGCGGCAGGAGCCGCTCGAAATGAAGGAGCCCGCGTAGAGGATCTCGCCCTCCTGCTTCTTGACGGGCACGCTCTCGCCCGTGAGGAGGGATTCGTTCACCTCCACGTTGCCGTCGGCGAGCTTGCAGTCGGCGGGGACCTGCTGTCCCGTTTCGAGGAGGACGACGTCGTCCACCACGATCTGTTTGATGGGAATCTCCGTCTTGACGCCGTCGCGCATCACCTTCGCCGAGGCGGAGATGAGCACGGAGAGCTTGTCGATCTGCTTCTTTGCGAGAATCTCCTGCACGATGCCGATCACGAGGTTGAGGGCGAAGATTCCCACGAAGAGGAATTGGGTGACGGACGCGCCCGCATAGATGAGCGCCGCCGCGACGGCAACGCACAGGAAGTTGAAGAAGGTGCAGATGTTGCCGAAGAAGATGCTCTTATACGACTTGGAATAGCGGCGGTTGACGTCGTTGAAGAGGAACTGTTCGAACCGCGTGCGCACCTGTTCGGAGGTGAGCCCCTTGTCGAGGGCGGGCGTGAAGCGCTCCACCTCGTCGGACGAGGGGATGTTCTTGGCGTGACGGAATTTCTTCATCAGCGCCTTGTTCTCCGCGGCGGCGTCCTTGCGGCTGTCTGTTTCGAGCACGCGGGAAGAGAAGCTCTGCCTGTGCGGCTCGGGCGTTTCGGGCTCGGCGGGCGCGGGGAGCGGAACTTCGTTCTCGGCGGGCTGTTCGTTCTTTTTCAAAGGATATCACCTCTTCGAATCGTCTCTTGCCCTCTATTATACACGACGGGAGCGGGCTTGTCAATTTTTCTCGCCGTCTTTGAGAATTTTTCGGCGGAACGGACAAACGCGGCGGACAAAGCGTTGCGTTTTTGCGCGAAACGATGTATAATGGGGAAAAACGTACCGAGGTAAGATATGATCGACATCGCATTGCTTCGCGCACAGCCCGATCTCGTGCGCGGCAATCTCACCAAAAAATTTCAGGAACACAAGCTCCCGCTCGTGGACGAGGCGCTCTCCCTCGACGACAGGCGCCGCGCGCTCCAAACGGAGGGGGACGCCCTCCGCGCGTCACGCAACGCCCTCTCCAAGCAGATCGGGCAGCTCATGCGGGAGAAGAACACGGAGGAGGCGGCGCGCGTGAAGGCGCAGGTCGCCGAGGACGCCGAGCGGCTCGCCGCCATCGAGGCGGAGAGCGCGGAGGTCGCCGAGCGGTTGAAGGCGGTGATGATGCGCATCCCCAACATCATCTCTCCCGAGACGCCCATCGGGCGGGACGACAGCGAGAATGTGGAGCGTTGCCGCTTTCTGGAACCCAAGGTGCCCGACTTCGAAGTGCCCTACCATCTCGACATCCTCGAGCGGCTCGCGGGCATCGACATCGACAGCGCCCGCCGCACGAGCGGGCAGGGCTTCTACTATCTGACGGGGGACGTGGCGCGCCTGCATTCCGCCGTGCTTACCTATGCGCGCGACTTCATGATCGATAAAGGCTTCACCTATTGCATCCCGCCCTTCATGATCCGCTCCGAGGTGGTCTCGGGCGTGATGAGCTTCGAGGAGATGGAGGGCATGATGTACAAGATCGAGGGGGAGGATCTCTACCTCATCGGCACGAGCGAGCACTCCATGATCGGTCGGTTCATGAACACCACCCTCGAAGAGTCGCAGCTGCCGCTCACCCTTACGAGCTATTCGCCCTGCTTCCGCAAGGAGCGCGGCGCGCACGGCATCGAGGAGCGCGGCGTGTACCGCATCCACCAATTCGAGAAGCAGGAGATGATCGTCATCTGCAAGCCCGAGGAGAGCGAGGCGTGGTACGAGAAGATGTGGAACTACACGGTGGAGCTGTTCGTCTCCATGGGCATCCCCGTGCGCACCCTCGAATGCTGTTCGGGCGACCTTGCCGACCTCAAATACCGCAGTGTGGATGTGGAGGCGTGGTCTCCCCGCCAGAAGAAATATTTCGAGGTGGGCTCCTGCTCCAACCTCACCGACGCACAGGCGCGCCGCCTCGGGATCCGCTATAAGGGGAAGGACGGCAGTCACTTCGCGCACACCCTCAATAACACGGTGGTGGCGCCGCCGCGCATGCTCATCGCCTTCGTGGAGAACCACCTCCGCGCCGACGGGAGCGTGGAGATCCCGCCCGTTCTGCAAAAGTATATGGGCGGCAAGACGGAGATCTCCGCCAAGTGAAGTATGTATTTTTCGACATCGAATGCGCGTGCGTGTACAAGCATTGCGCGAAGATCTGCTCGTTCGGCTATGTGGTGACGGACGAGCGCTTCGCCGTGCTCGAACGGGAGGACATCCTCATGAATCCCAAGGGGAAGTTCCACCTCACCGACCGCAAGGGGGGAGAGGGGCTGGTGCTCCCCTACGAATACGAGGATTTCAAGAAATATCCTCCCTTCCCCGCCCACTACCGCCGCATCAAAGAGCTCCTCGAGGGCGACGTCCTCGTGATGGGGCACGCCACGCTCAACGACGTGAACTACCTCAATTTAGAGACCAAGCGGTATAAATTGCCCTCCTTCCGCTTCGAATTCCACGACACGCAGTTTTTGTACATGAACACCGAGCGGGACTTTTCTAAGCAGTCAGGGCTGGGGGCGATCGCGGAGGAGCTGGGCGTGCAGTTCACCCCCCACCGCGCGGTGGACGACGCCTATGCGACCATGCGCGTGTGCGAGGCGCTTTGCGCCCGCGAGGGCGTGGACGTGAAGGGGCTCATCGCACGCTACGGCGTGCGCGGCGGACGGATCGCCGACTACAAGATCGTGCCCCCCGTCTCGGCGGGGCTGAGGCAGTACATCGCCGAGCGGGACGAACAGCGGGAGGCGCGGGCGCGCGCGCACGACGAGTTCTACCGCTTCGTCAACAAGAACATGAACCGCCGCAAGAAGGGCGGTTCGCTCGAAGGGAAGGTATTTTGCTTCGCGCGGGACGTGGAGCTCGACGTGGAGGTATCGGTGAAGCTGGTGTCCGTCATCTTCAATTCGGGCGGACGGTACACCTCCCATCCCGCCGAATGCAATGTGTACATCGCGCGCGGGCAGGGCGGACCGCGCTTCCAGAGCGCCATCCAGAGCGGTGCCGCCTACATCCCGCTCGAAAGCCTCCGCGTGGCGCTGGAGGGCGCGGAATGAACCTTCCCTCACAATTTCTCGGACGCATGCGGGACAGTCTCAAAGGGGACTATCCCGCCTTTTTGCGCTCGTACGACGATCCGCCGCGGCGGGCGGTCCGCGTGAACACCCTCAAGCTCTCCGCGGAGGAGTTTGAGCGCATCGCGCCCTTCCCCCTCGGGGAGCGGGTGCCGTGGGAGCCGAGAGGGTTCTATATCGGGCAGGAGAAGGCGGGGGCGGACGTCTACCACTTTGCGGGGCTCTTCTATTCGCAGGAGCCCTCCGCGATGTGCGCCGCACCCATGCTCGGGGTGCGGGCGGGGGAACGCGTCCTCGACCTGTGCGCGGCGCCCGGGGGCAAGACGGGGCAGCTCGCCGCGGACATGGGCGGGTCGGGCGTGCTTGTCGCCAACGAACCGGACTTTGGCAGGGCGGAGATCTTGTCGCGCAATCTGGAGCGGCTGGGCGTGCGCAACTGCACGGTCACGGCGGCACGCCCCGAACAGCTCGCCGCGCGCTTCCCCGCCTATTTCGATAAGATTCTCGTGGACGCCCCCTGCTCGGGCGAGGGGATGTTCAAGAAGGAGGCGGAAGCCGTCCTCCATTGGAGCGAACGGAACGTGGCGCTGTGCGCCGCGCGGCAGAGGGAGATCCTCGACGAGGCGGCGAAGATGCTGGCGGGCGGCGGCAGATTGGTGTATTCCACCTGCACCTTTTCCGAGGAGGAGGACGAGCGGCAGGCGGAATCCTTTGCGGCGCGCCACGGGTTGAAGCTCATCGCCATGAAGAAGCTGTTGCCGCACGAGGCGGCGGGGGAGGGGCATTTCGCCGCCCTCTTCGAGCGGGAGGACGGCGAGCGGCGCGCCTTTGAAGCGGGGCGAGCGGAGAGCGGCGGGAGCAAAGAGGGCGTCCGCGCCTACCGCGCCTTCGAGCGGGAGACGTTCGGCGCGGAGAGCGGGGAGAAGATCGTCGTGCGCGGCGGGCGGCTCTTCGCCGTCCCCGACGGGACGCCCCTCCTTTTTGGTCTCCCCCTGCGGGGGACGGGCGTGGAGCTCGGGACCTTCGACGGGCGGTTCAAGCCTTCGCACGCGCTGGCGATGGCGCGGGGCGGGGAAGCGGCGCGCTTTCTCTCCCTCACCCGCGCGGAGGCGGAGGTGTACCTCCGCGGCGAGACGCTCGCGGCGGACCTCCCCGACGGCTGGTGCGTCGTGGGGGTGGACGGCTTCCCCCTCGGCTGGGGGAAGGCGGTGCGCGGGACGGTGAAGAACCACCTCCCCAAGGGCGCAAGGAGAATGGCGCAGACGGGCTGAGATTCCGCCTGAAAGGCGGCGGATAAAAAGAGACCCCGTCGGGCATATGCCCGACGGGGTCGTTTTCTTTTCAAATCATTCGCGGTAGGGGTCGTTCTCGTCCGCGGGAGCCTCGGGTTCGGGTTCGGGCGCGGGAGCGGGAGCGGGAGCGGGCGCTTCCGCCTTGGGCGCCTTCTCCGCCGTCTTGCGCACCCGCTTCTTCGCGGGCTTGGAAGAATTCTTGTGCGTCCTCTTCCAGATGCGCCGTACGGCGACCGCAATGATGACGAACACGAGCACGAAGGCGAGTACGCCGGAGGAGATGAGGAGCCAGACGTTCGGAGCGTTGGGATTGGTCTGCGTCGGCTCCGTCACGTCGGGCGTGTCGTCCCCTCCCAGCTCGTCGGGCGTCACCGTCTTTTCGTTCTCGGCGAAGCTCACGAACATCGTGTACGAGGGATTGGCTTTGAGCACCGAGCCGTCGGGATCGGCGCAGAAGAGATAGGCGATGCCCTCCTCATATGCCGACTGCACATAGGAGCCCCAAGGATCGCCGAGGTTGTCCTCGTCCGTCGTCTTGTCGTAGCGGAGATAGTCGGGCGAGTCGAAGAAGGTGAAGGTGTAGTAGAGCGCGAGCTCCTCTTTCAGCCTATCTTTGAGCGTCGCGGAGGGATCGGCGGGATCGGGCGCGCGGTTCGCCTCGTCTTTGAGGAGGGCGCTCTCTGCCGCCGAGAGGAGATCGGAATAGTTGTCCACGGTGGAGGTGGAGCAGCGGTCGAAGAACACATAGCCGCCCGCGGGGAGCCCTTCGGCGTCGTCGCGCGCGCCCGCCCACAGTTCGAGGCGGTAGCTCTTCGCTTCCGCGCCCGTGTTCACGAGGAAGGAGACCGTCACCCAGCCATCCGAGCCCACGTCCGAACCCTGCACCGTGAGGACGGTCTCGGGAAGGGCGCTCGAATAGTTGTAGCGCACGCCCGCGTCGGCGGGAAGGTCTTTCACCTCCTGCGTGAGCGCGCCCGTCGTCTCATCCTTATAGGCGTAGTAGAGGGTGCCGCTCTCCGTCTGTTTGCCGTAGAAGGCGATGGTGCCGTCCGCGGTCGTCTTGTTGCCCTCGTCGTCCGTCTTGAAGTTTTTGAGGTTGGCGTAGTACACGTTGTCGTTCGCGCCCGCCTTGGTATAGAGCCCGTTCTCTTCGAGATAGTAGAGGATGTCCGTCTTGGCGTTGTAGTCGGAGGAAGAGGGGTCTTTCGCCGTGATGTTGCCCTCGTCGTCGTACCAATAGGTGACGGAGGGAAGGGTGGGGCTGAGGCGGTTGCCGAAGCCCTCTTCGAGGTCGGAGACGTCGGTGAGGTAGAGATACGCCTTGGCGTTCGCCGACAGCTTCACGCGGACGGTGATGCGGGTGGCGGTGTTCGCCGAGAAGGTCGCGTTGGAGGCGAAGAAGCCATAGGAGGGGCTCGCCTTATCGGAGGTGTTGAGGATGACGAGGGGCTGATAGGCGGCGTCCGCCCTCGTCCCCTTGTTGCCGAACACTTCCGTCCACCATGCGTCGTCGGTCGCGTCCTCGGAGGCGAGCGCGTTCAGAGCGCCCATCCAGCGGGTCGTCTCGTCCTCGGGCGCCGCCTTATAGGCGTCGCGGTAGTTCTTCACATATTCGGAGGAGAGGAGCCCCGTGTACACGCCGAGGGTGCGCGCGAGCTCGCTCGCGCTGGGGTTGGGTGCGCCGTCGCGGTCGAGCACGCGGCTCCCCGCGAGAACGCCCATGTAGTTCGCGGGCCGCGCGAGACCGTCCTCGATTCTCGTGCCGCTCGCCGCGGCGGCGTCGAAGCTGCTCGAATCCTTCACGTTGGCGGTGAGGGAGACCTTCTGCATGTACGAGCCGGTCGCGGCATAGCCGTACAGCTTCTTGCTCATGGACGACGTCTCGAAGTTGGCGAAGGCGGCATAGCCGTCGCAGTAGTCGCCGCGGTCCGTCCCCTCGATGGCGGTGGGACCGTAGGTGAGTTCGAGGTGGTACGTCTTGTCGTCGTTGGTGTCGTTCTCCACGAAGAAGATGCAGCGCACCCAGCCGTCATAGATGTCGGTGAGCTCCTCGTCGTCGAGGTCGATATCCACCTTCGCCACGGTGGTGGAATTGAAGGGGGAGATCGCCGTCTTGTTCTCGCCGTCCACGAGCACCGCGCCCGCGCCAGAGGCGCCCGAGCGCAGATCGCTCGTCTTTACGAAGAAGGAGACGAGCTCTCTCGTATGCGGCGCGAGCGTGCGGTCGGGAAGGACCGCCGTGTAGGCGGCGCCGTTGGTGGAGAGGAGGGTGAGGATGCCGTCCGTGTTGGCGAAGGGGAACTTCGCGAAGTCCTCCTCCACGATGTTTTTGAGGTAGCCGTTGTCCGTCGCCCTCAGCTGTGCGAGCGAGAACACGCCGAGCACGCTCCTGCGCGTCTCGGGGACCGTCTCGTCCGTGCGGTTGTCGCCGAGGGAGCTGTCGATGTAGGCGGAGTTGAACTTGCTGTCTGCGGAATCCGCGGTCAGCTTCAATTCGGTGGGCTCGGGCGTGAACGCCGAGAGGTCGGTTTTGAGGTCGAGCGCGAAGGTGCTTTCGCCGAAGGCGCCCGTCGTGCGGTCCACCGCGTCGAACTTTCTCGCGTCGCCGCGGTCCTCGATGCCGACGGTCGTCACGCCGTTGGTCTTTTCGGCGAACGCCGCGTCGGAAATGAGCTTGCAGGTCACGTCGTCGAAGAAGGCGTAGCCGTCCACCGCGTCATAGCGGTCGTCCGAGTTGCCCTGTCCGAGCCCGAGCACGATGCGGAAGGTGGTCGCGGCGAAGGTGTTGGCGCGCACGTACACCGTGTACTGCTTCCAACCGTTGTTCTCCGTCACGTTCTTCGTGTTGATGTTGCGGATCTGGAGCTGGTCGAGGGTGGTGCCGCCCACCGTGTTGGTCACGCCGATGTACGCGCCGCCCCGCTTCTCGACCTCCACGTCGTTGCCCGACGCATAGTGGTAGAGGTTGGAGGTCTTGACCCAGACGGAGATCTCCGCCGCGCCGCCGGAGGGAACGGTTATAGTGGTGCCCGACGTATAGTACTGCGCGGTGCCGCGTACGCCGTCCGAGGAGCGGCGGTTGTGGATCATGAGCACGCTCGTGTCGCCGCTCTCCGTCTGCTTGTCCGCGTCATGCAGCCCCGGACCGCCTTCCACTTCGTGGAGGTATTGCACGTCCTCGAAGTCGATGGAGTAGGTATAGTCGGAGTACAGCGAGAAGTCGCTCGCGGAGGAGACGGAGCTCTCCTTGTAGAAGGAGAGACGGTCGTAGGCGGTGACCGCCTCGTCCGTCCAGTTGGCGAGGGCGTCCTCGGGCGAGGTGAGCGGACGTCCCGACTTGGAGAGATAGTCCCACTCGGTCACGTCCACGATGCCCGAGGCGGTGTCCGAAGAGGGGGAGCCTGAGGTGAACGACCAGCTCGTGGGGGAGTTGATGAGGTCGAGCTTCTTGGTGACGTCCTCCTCGTCCATCTCGTCGTAGAACTCGAAATTGCCGTTTTTGAGAAGTTGGGTATCGGTGGCGGAGGAGGTGGAGGACTCCGTCTCCTCTTCCTCCGCGGGCGCCTCGGCGCAGGCGGCGAACACGCCGAGCGTGAGGGCGGCGGAGAGTGCGGCGGCGACTGCGAGAGCGCGCCGCTTTCCCTTTCCCGTTCTGATAAATCTTGCCATATAAACACCTTTTCGCGGAGATACGCGCGGCGCTTGCCGCGCATACCGTTCCTGATTTCGTTGGGATAGCTTCTCTATTTTAATATAAATCGACAGGAGAAGCAAGCTATTTCGCGTTCATTACGGAAAAAAAGGTAAATTTTTTTCAAAGCGGCACAAACTTTTCATGCAAAAGACGGAAAAGGAGGGAAGGACGGAATGACGGGCGCGGAAAAAGCGAGGCGGATCGCGGGAGGGTGCGCCGTGGGCGCGGCGAACGGACTCTTCGGCGGGGGAGGCGGCATGATCGCGGTGCCCGTCCTGCGCGCGGAGGGGATGGAGGCGCGGGCGGCGCACGCCACCGCCATCGCCGTCATTTTGCCCGTCTCGGCGGCGAGCGCCGCCGTCTATCTCTTTTTGGGGCTGGTGCCCCTCGCGGCGCTCATCCCCGTCGCGATCGGCGTCATGGCGGGCGGGGCGATCGGGGCGCGCCTCCTCGCCCGCGCGAGCGGGCGCGCCGCCACCTTCCTCTTCGCCTGTCTCATGCTCGCCGCGGGCGTGAGGATGCTCCTCTGATGGCGTTCCTCCTCTACCTGCTCTCGGGCGTCGCGGGAGGGGTGCTCGGCGGCATGGGGATGGGCGGGGGGACGGCGCTCATCCCTCTCCTCACCCTGCTGTGCGGCATGGAGCAGACGGCGGCGCAGGGCGTCAACCTCCTCTCCTTCCTCCCCCTGTCGCTCGCGGCGCTCCCCGCGCACCGCCGCAACGGACTGCTGCGGTGCGGACCGCTTCCCTATCTCATCCCGTCCGCCCTGTGCTGTTCGGTGCTCTTCTCCCTCGCGGCGGCATATCTCCCCGCCGCGGCGCTCCGCCACGGCTTCGGCGTCTTTTTGACCGTCCTCTCCCTGTTCCAGTTCCGCGCCGCGCTCACGGAGGGGAGGGCACGCCGCCCCCGCGGAAGCTGACACGAAAATTTCAAAAATATTTTCAAAAAGGGTATGGACAAACCCGCAAAGCTGTGTTAGAATAGAGACGGTTATAATGTAAGATGGGGAATTTCGGTTGCCCCGTGCGGACGGAGGTCCGCAAATTTTTTCAAGGAGAGCGGGACGGTATGGAAAAAATCGGAATCATCGATCTCGGTTCCAATTCCGCGCGGCTGGTCATCGTCGATCTGTTCGGCGAAGGACATTTTATGGTGACGGACGAGCTCAAAGAGAGCGTCCGCCTCGGACAGGACATGGACAGAGACGGCTTTTTGAAGCCGCAGCGGGTGGCGGAGACCATCAAGACGCTCAAAATGTTTAAGCGTCTGTGCGACGCGTCGGGCGTGGAGCGCATCATCGCCGTGGCGACGGCGGCGGTCCGCCGCGCCAAGAACCAGCGCTCCTTCCTCGACGAGATTCAGGCGACGTGCGGCATCCGCGTGGACGTGCTCTCCGAGGACGAGGAGGCGGCGCTCGTCTACCGCGGGGTCATCAACTCGATGGACGTGCCCAAGGGCATCATCCTCGAGATCGGCGGCGGGAGCACCAAGATCGTCTACTACAACCGCAGGGCGGTCCTGCACCATGTGACGCTCCCCTTCGGCGCGGTCACCCTGACCGACCTCTTCTCGGACGACGGGCTCTCTCCCGAGCGGCAGACCGAACGCATCGAGGAATTCTTCACCGAGCAATTCAAGAAGATCGAATGGCTCGCCGAGGTGGAGCCCGACGCGCAGATGATCGGCGTGGGCGGCTCCTTCCGCAACCTCTACAAGATCAACCGCGTGGTGCGCAAGTATCCGCTCACCACCGTGCACAACTACCAGTTCGCCTCGGAGGACTTCCGCGCCGTCTACGATATGGTGCGCGTGCTCGACGTGGAGAAGCGCAAGCGCATCCGCGGGCTCTCGCCCGCCCGTGCCGACATCATGCCCGCCGCGCTCGCCATCATCAAGGCGTTCACCGACTATCTGCACATCGAGAACTTTACCATCAGCGGGTGCGGACTGCGCGAGGGGATCATGTTCAACCAGGCGGTCCCCGTCACGCTGGAACGCCCCATAACCGACGTTCTGAGCTATTCGCTCTCCACCCTCGTGCGCTATTACGGGTGCAATGCGAGCCATGTGGAGCATGTGGTGCATCTGAGCATCCAGCTCTTCAAACAGCTCCGCGTGCTGCATAAATTCCCGCGAATCTACCTCAAAGTGCTCAAGATCGCGGCGAGCCTGCACGACTGCGGGCTGCGCGTGCGCTACTACAACAACCAGAAGCACAGCCGGTACATGATTCTCAATTCGGGCATATACGGCGCGACGCACCGCGAGATCGTGCTCGCGGCGTTCGTGGCGGGGTGCCACCGCAAGGAGGACCTCGCGCCCGCCGAATGGGCTCGCTACAAGGACATCGTCAGCGACGAAGATCTGGACATCGTGCGCAAACTCGGGGTGCTCCTGCGCATCGGCGAGAGCCTCGACAGGAGCGGGCTGGGCGTCGTCAAGGGCATCAATTGCGACGTGCTCGGCGATTCCGTCATCATGAAGACGGAGCTCGCGGGCGACGCGTCGCTCGAGATACGGCAGGCGATGGCGGCGAACGCGGAGTTCAAGCGCACCTTCAAAAAGAATTTGGAGATCCTTTGAAAGGGCTGATTCTCGCGAGCGCCTCGCCGCGGCGGCGGGAACTGCTCGCCTCGCTCGGCGTTCCCTTCGAGGTCGCCGTCTCCCGCTTCGAGGAGCGGGCGGAGGGGCTAACGCCCGCGCAACAGGCGCTCGCCTTTGCGCGCGGCAAGGCGGCGGAGGTATTTTCCCGCTTTCCCGATCGCCTGGTGCTCGGCGCGGACACCGTCGTCGCCCTCGAGGGGCGGGCGTTCGGCAAACCCGCCGACGAAGAGGAGGCGAAGCGGTTTTTGCGCCTTCTCAGCGGCAGGACGCATGAAGTTATCACGGGCATCTGCCTGATGGGGTGCGGCAGTCCGCAGGAGGTGTGCGTCACCACCCGCGTGACCTTCCGCGTGCTCGGCGAAGAGCTCATCGGGCGGTATGTGGCGAGCGGGCTCCCCCTCGACAAGGCGGGCGCCTATGGGATACAGGACGGATATCCCCTCGCGGAGCGGTGCGAGGGGAGTTATTCCAACGTCGTCGGGCTTCCGCTCGACGAGACGCGCGCCCTGCTCGAACGGGCGCGAAAAGGAGAGATATGCTGAAACTTGCCATCGATTTGGGGACTGCGGTCACGAAGATCTACCGCGTCGGGAGCGGCATCGTGCTCGCCGAGGCGACCTGCGTCACCGTGGATAAGACGACGCAGGAGATCCGCGCCTTCGGCGACGAGGCGAAGCGTCTCCTCGGAAAGACGGCGGACACCGAGGTGTCCTTCCCCGTCTGCGAGGGGGAGATCGTCAACGAGCGGCACGCGGGCGCCCTTCTCGAATATTTTCTCGCCAAGACGGCGCGCCGACGGTTCGGCGTGGAGGCGCTCTTCTGCGTGCCCTGCGGGTGCAGTACGGAGTCGCGGGAGCGGTACTACCGCGTGGCGAAGGCGGCGGGCATCTCCCGCGTGGACTTCGCCGAGACGCCCTATCTCGCCGCCCTCGGGCACGACGTCCCGCTCTCCGAGAGCAACCCCGTGTTCGCGATGGACGTGGGCGCGGGCAAGACGTCCGCCGCGACCTTCTCGCTGGACGGGGTGATCGCGGGGCTCAGCATGAATGTGGGCGGCAACAATATGGACATCCACATCATCGACCATATCGCGGATCTGTACAACCTCAAGATCGGCATGCTCACGAGCGAGAAGCTGAAAAATTCGGTGGGGAGCCTCATCGAGAACGACTACCAGAGCACCCTCGTCAACGGGCAGGACATCACGACGGGCAAGCCGCGCACGGTGACCGTCACGTCGGCGGACATTTTGTTCCCCATCCGCACCTATGTGGACAAAATTCTGGAGTATGCGGAACTCACGCTCCGCAAGTTGCCCGCGGAGGTGTCGGCGGCGATGTGCAAGAACGGCGTCTTTTTAGCGGGCGGGGTGTGCTCGATCGCGGGATTTGCCGACTACGTCTCCGATAAATTGCAGATGGAGGCGCATCTCGCGAAGGATTCTCTGACCGCCGTCGTGCTCGGCGGCGGAAGGGTGGTCGGCAACGCCGCGCTGATGAAGCGCATCTGCCTCGGATAGATCGCTCCTATAAGACCCGCTTGCTGTTCGGCAGGCGGGTTTTTTCGCGCGCGCAAACGCGCGCAAAACGGTTAAACAGAACGAATTATTGAAATACATACCCTCGATTTATCAAAATTGCTTGACGTGCAGGGGGGGGGTCATGGTACAATGCTGTATATGAGTCTCTGGATCATCTGGTTCGTCATGGGCATATGCTTTGTGGCGGTATTCGCGGTCATGGTATTCCCCAAGCTCATGCTCCGCACCTATGCGGCGACGCTCCCCGTCCGCGACCGCACCGTCGGCAGGGAGACGGACGGGCACGGCGAAGTCCTCGTCTGCGAGCCCTCCGCCCTGTCGCGGCGGTACATCCGTTCGTACCGCGTGGGGCGGGACAAGGAGGGCATGTATTTCCGCGGCGAGCGGGCGAAGCGCGCCGCCTTTCTCGCGTACGATCTCATCGTGTTCGGCGCCTCCAATACCATCTTGCAGATTCTGCACGTCAAAGAGAAGTTCAATTCCGACCCCTTCACCGAGACGGTGCGCCTTCCCAAGCGCACCGACCTTGTGATTCTGCGGGTGGTGTGCGCGGACGACACGCCCTTCCCGCCCGAGCGCCGTCCCTTCAACGCGCGCTATGCGCTTTGGCTCACCCTGCTCTCGCTCAGTCTCGCCTTTACGGTGGACCTCTTTCTTTGGCTGTGCGTCACCTTCGCATGCCGCATCCTTGACCGTTTCACCATGACGGTCTCGCTGCCCCTCTCTTCGTGGGCGGCGCTTCTCGGGGTGACCGCCCTCGCCGTCGTCGCGGTCTGCTGGGCGGTCTCGCTCGCGCGCTTTTTCCTGTTGCGCGGAAGGGGGAAGGATGAAAACGGTCGCTAAACGGTTACCCTATCCGGGCGGGTTCCCCGTCTATCTCTCGCGGTACGTCCTCTTTCCCGAGGGGTGTCGGGTCGCCCTGCGCTTTTTCAACGCGAGCGAGACGGAGTTCACGGGCGTGCGCTTTCTGCTCGTGGAGAAGGGGGCGGACGGAAGCGAGATCGCCTCGCGCACGGTGGAGCGGCGGGGGCTGTCCGCCGAGCGCGGGCGGGAGTTCTCCCTGCCCGACGAGCCCGTGAGCGAGGGCTGCGCCGAAGTGGAGGCGCGGCTCATCGCCGCCCTCTCCGACGGCTACGAATATTGCGTGGAGGGGAGCGAAGTCATTCTCCGCTACGGGGAGGAGGCGCCCCCCGCCGAGCGGGAGATTTCCTTCACCGAGCCCCCCTCCCATTCCGTCTCCAAGCGGTACAAATGGGTGGTCCTGTTCTCGCTGTGCGCGGTGCTCGGGCTCGCCCTCGTGGCGGCGGGATCTGCATGGTTTTTCGGTATTTTCGATTCTCTCCTGCCGCAGCCCGACGGCGCGGCGGAGACGGGAACGGTCACGGAATATGTTGAAGCATAGCGATATCATCGAAAAACTCGATTCGCTGCAAAAGGTGGCGCTCGTCGCCTCGGCGTTGGAGGACGAAGCCCTCGAACAGGCGGGGGTGCCCCCCGTCGGGCGGGCGGAGCTTGGCGCGCTCGCCGCAAAGGAGGGGTGCTCCTACCGCAGTGCGGCGTGCTCGTGGAACGCCGCGCTCATCGAGGAAATGACGCGGGAGCTTGCCGCGGAAGCGGGCGCGGACGGGGCGCGTCTCTTCGTCACGCCCGATCTGAAAGCGGCGGCGGGACCGTACGCGGAGGGGCTCACCGAGGACGCGGAGCTCAACGGCATGTACGGCGCCGCGATGGCGCGCGGCGTGCACGCCGCGGGCGGTGCGGTGGGGCTCGGTCGCCTCTCGCTCGGCGCCGCCGAACTTGCCTGTCTCGACCGCCGCGAGGATCTCCGCGCCGTCCACGAGCTGGCGGTAAAGCCCTTCCTGCTCGCCGCAAAGGAGGGGTGCGACGCGGTGTTCCTGACGCCGAGCCGCGCGGGGGAGGGATATCCCGACACCAACCGCGCCCTCTTTTCGGACGTCTTGGCGGGGCGGTTCGGAAACGCCTTCGCCGTCGGAGAGGGGACGGCGCCCACGTCCGAGGCGGTCTTTCTGTTGCAGGGGAGGGCGACCTTGGGCGGCGCGGCGCTCCCGCTCGAGCGGGCGGCGCGGCGGTACGAACAGCTCGCCGCCTTCCGCGGGGAGGGAAGCGTCTCGGAGCGGGACGTGGAGGACGCGCTCCGCGAGGGGAGCGCGCTCTCCCGCGAACGGTTGGACGAGGCGGCGGACGAAGTCGCCGACTTCGCCATCCGCCTGTCAGAGCTCACGTTGGAGCCGCCCGCGGGCGACGCGGCGAGGCGGGCGGTCGCGGAGGAGAGCATCGTGCTCCTCAAAAACAACTCCGTCCTTCCCCTCGCGCAGGGGACGAAGATCGCCGTCGTGGGGGAGGCGTATCCCGACCTTTCCCCCCTTGCCTCGCGGTTCGAGGTAGCGGGGACGGCGCGCGGCTATGACCGCGCGACCGATCGGAGCGACGCCCTCATCCCCGAGGCGATGCGCGCGGCGAACGGCGCGGACGTCGTGCTCGCCTTTCTCCGTCCCGACCCGAACGGGCGCTCGCTCGCCCTTCCCGCCAACCGTCTCGCCCTGCTCGGGGCGCTCGAAAAGGCGGGGAAGAGGGTGGTGACGGTCCTTCTCGGCGACCTCGCGGCGGACATGCGCTTCGACCGCGATGCGGCGGCGTCGCTGTATGCGCCCGAGGGCGGGAAATATGCCGCCGAAGCGCTCGCGCGCGTGCTCGCGGGAGAGGTCTCCCCCTCGGGCAAGCTGGCGCGCACTCTGTACGACGGCGCGGACGAGCGGGTCCGCGCGCTGAGAGAGGAGCGCGATTCGGGGCTCACCCGCGTGGGCGGGTTCACGGGCTATCTCCGCTACGATACGGCGGGGGAGACGGTGCGCTATCCCTTCGGGTACGGGCTCTCCTATACGAAATTCGTCTATTCCTCCCTCTCGGTGGAGGGGGATACGGTGTCCTTTACGGTGAGAAACGCGGGCAAGCACGACGGCGCAGAGGTCGCCGAGGTGTATATCGGCGAGCCCGGCAAGTCGCACGTGGCGCCCTCCAAGCGGTTCAAAGCCGCCGCGAAGGTGTTCCTGCGCGCGGGGGAGAGCAAGAGGGTCTCCCTCACCCTCCCGCCCGAGCGGTATGCCACTTTCGACCGCCGCACCTTCGCGGAGAACGTGGAGGGGGGAACGTACCGCATCTTTGTGGGCGCCTCCTCGCAGGACATCCGTCTGCGCGGCAAGCGGACGCTCGCGGGCGTCGAACGGGAACGGGAGAAGGAGACGGCGGCGGACTACTTCCCGGGCGGAGACCGCGGCGACGTCGCCGAAGTGGGGCGGGAGAGCCGCCTTGCGAAGGAGGACGGGCGCGAACGGGTGCCGCGGCGCCTGCGCATCGCGCGGCGGACGGCGCTTTGCCTCCTCCCCGCCGTCTTGCTCCTCTTCTTTCTGATCGTCACCATGCTCATCTTTTCCTATGCGCTCGACTATGTCCTCCTCTTCACGGTGGACGAACAGGCGGCGGCGTGGGCGCTCTATATCCTCGCGTCGGCGGTCGTCGCCTTCGTGCCGCTCTTCGGCTCGCTCAGCCGCAGGCGGATGGTGCGGATCAAAAAGGTCTGCATGACGGCGTGCCCCATCCTCCTCCTTGCCGATCTCTTCCTCGGGCACTTCCTCGGAACGGACGGGACGGGGGCGGTCGAAGCCGTGTTTACGGCGGTCACCTGTCTCGCCGTGGGGACGGTGCTCGCCCTCCTTCTCGGCTTCGTGCTCGAACGCGAGCTCGTGCGCACGGAGAGCGGGGCGAACCGCTGGGCGCGCTTCTATTTCGAACCCGAAAAGCAGGAGACGACGACGCCCGATACGCAGTTCGAGGAGGCGTTCCGCGCGGCGGACGAGGCGCGCGCCAAAACAAAGGGCAAGCAGGAGGAGCCTCGCGCGCCCATCGCCGAGGTCCCCCAATTTTACGATCGGCATCTCACCTTCGAGGTGCTCTTCCGCGACTGCAAGCGGTTCGCGGCGGAGCGCGGCGTGCTCTTCGAGGACGGGGACCTTCGCGACCTCCTCGCCGCGTTCACGGCTTCCCGCCTCATCATCGTGCCTTCGGGCGGCGCCGTGAAGGGGTGCTCCGCCGTCGCGGAATATCTCGGCGGCAAGCCCTATGTGGACAATGCCGAACAATACATGCGGTGCGACGACCTCTTCTCGGAGTGGCGGAGCGGGGAGCGGCTCTATCTTCCCACCGCCCTGAGCGAGGCGTTCGCCGAGGCGGGGAGAAAGAGCGCCGTCCTCCATACGGCGATCATCCGCCATGCCGACGTCAACCGCCTCGCCGAGGTGTTCGGTCCCGTCGCGGAGGTGCTTTCCCGCAGGCGGACCGCGATTCCCTCGCAGGAGGGCGATCGGCTCCTGCCGCCCAACCTGCAATTGGTGGTGGAGCTGGACTCCGACGGGACGGACATCCCCGAGAAGATCGCGGAGGTCGCGGCGGTGCTGTCGCCGCAGTGCAAGGAGGGCGCGCCCGCGCAGAGAAAGACGGTGGTGCACGCGGTCGGCTTCGAGCGCTTCTCGGCGCTCCGCAACGCCGTGCGCGACGAATTCCCCGTCGGCGAGGCGCTGTGGAAGGACGTGGACCGTCTCGACGCGCAGTGCCGCGCGGCGCACATCGGCAACCTCGCGTGGGTGAGGCTGGAACTGCACGCCTCCGCCGTCATCGCCTGCGGCGGAAAGGAGCGGGAGGCGCTGGACGGCGCCCTCGCCGCGGAGCTCGTCCCGTGGCTGAACGCGACGTGGGACGACGAGGCGGGCGGGCTTTTTGAGACGTTGCGGGAGATCTTCGGGAGAGATTTCGCCCGCGCGGCGCAGGCGGCGAAGAGGGCGGCTACGAAAGAGAAGGGGGCGCGCGGATGAATCTTCTCATCGATATGCAGACCATCTGGGATACGCTCACCTCTCCCGTCTTTGTCATCGTCTACATCGTGGCGGTGGCGCTCCTCATGCTCGCCATCGTCATCTCGGTCATGGTCAACGAGCACCGCTTCACCGCCTTCGGCGACCGCCTCGGCAAGAGCGCGGAGATGGCGGAGCGCGGGGAGGAGCGCAGCGGTTCGCGCTTCGATATGCTGAAAAAATTGGACGGGGAGAAGAAAACGCGGCAGGAGACCGCGTTCGAGGACATCTCCTTGAAGGAGCTGTGCGAGAGCTTCCGCAGCTTTTCGGCGGGGAAGCTCGGGCTGTACTATTCCATCGACGTCATCCGCGAGTTCATCGCGGGGCTCGCCGTTTCGCACATCATCATCCTGCAGGGCATGTCGGGCACGGGCAAGACGTCGCTCGCCTACGCCTTCGGGGAATTCCTCGGCAATCCCTCCACCGTCATTCCCGTCCAGCCCATGTGGAAGGAGCGGAGCGACCTCCTCGGCTATTACAACGAATTCACCAAGCGGTTCAACGAGACCCTTCTTCTGCAAAAGATCTACGAGGCGAACGGGCGCGGGGACATCTTCATCACCATCCTCGACGAGATGAATATCGCCCGCGTGGAGTACTACTTCGCGGAGTTTTTGTCCCTGCTCGAAATTCCAAACCCCGAGGCGCGCTACCTCGAAGTGGTGTCCGACCGATGGGCGGACGACCCCGAGGAGCTCAAAAACGGGCGGGTGAAACTGCCCGAGAACATGTGGTTCTTGGGGACGGCGAACAACGACGACAGCACCTTCGCCATCTCGGACAAGGTGTACGACCGCGCCATGATTCTGAACATGGACCAGCGGTGCGAGCCCTTCGAGGCGAAGGCGTACCGCTCCGTGCCCGTCGCCGCCGCCCGCTTCGAGCGCCTTGCGGCGGAGGCGGTCAAAGAGATCGGGGTGTCCTTGGAGACGCTTGACAAGCTCAAAAAGGTGGACGCCTATCTCGCGGAGACCTATCAGATCTCCTTCGGGAACCGCATCCTGCGGCAGATCGTCACCTATCTGCCCGTCTACGTCGCCTGCGGCGGGGATGAGATCGACGCTCTCGACGACATCCTCGCGAAGAAGGTGCTCAGAAAACTCGAAACGCAGAACATGACCTACCGTGCCTCCGACATGGAGGCGCTGTGCGAGGTCCTCAACGAACTGTTCGGCGCGGAGCGCATGGCGCGCTGTCTCAAAACGGTGCGGCGCATCGCGCGGAACGGATAGGGGAAGGGCGCATGAATCAGACCGATCACATCTATCGCGCCTTCACGGAGCTCAAAAGGGCGCTGGAAGAGAACCGCTCCGTCCTCTCCTTCTCCCGCGCGCTCGCAGAGGCGGCGGAGCAGGACCGCATCACCGTCACGCACAACCTCTGCTATGTCGAGGAGGATTGGGTGGCGGCGATCGAGCGCGGACTGCCCTTCATCGCCAAGGCGATCGAGGAGGACAGACAGTTCATCCGTTCGGACGGCGAGGTACAGCCCATCGAGAAGGTGCGGCACATCTCGCGGGAGTCCGTCCAGCACCTCTCCCGCCACAGCGACTACATCACGCGGGAGCCAAAGGAGGACGACATCATCCCCGACAAGCTCTACACGGTGGAGCGTCTCAACGACTATGCCGTGTACGAGAACCGCTTCCTCTATCTTCTGCTTTGCAAGATCCGCGACTTCGTCTCCCTGCGCTACGACGCCATCCTCCGCGCCTTCAAGCTGTACCGCGGCGAGCTCTCCGTCCGCAAGAAGGTCGCCCTGCCGACGCGGCGCATGGAGCTCTCGGTGTCCATGACGGACGAGCAGGACGACGCGCTCGCCGCCTCCGCCGACCCCGTCTGCCTCAGCTATCTCGGGCGCATGGAGAAGATCCAGAGCAGCGTCGCCTTCTTCCTGCGCACCCCGCTCATGGTGGAGGTGTCCCGCGTAGACAAGATCAAGTCCAAGATCACCAAGACCAACGTCCTGCGCATGGACAAAAATTTCAAGGAGGCGGTCTCGCTGTACGAGTTCCTCCTCGCCTATGAGGGGGACGGCTACACGGTGGAGCGGAACGTCACCGCGCTCGATCCCGTCTCGGCGGAGATCGCGTCGGAGCTGGCGGCTCCCTCCGTTCTCTTGTCCTTCCTCGTGTACGAGCACGGGCTGGGGATGGAGGAGCTTCTCCGCGAGGCGTACGAGCGGGAGGAGGCGCTTCGCGCCGAGCGCGCCCAAAGCGCCCTCGTGGAGGCGATCAAGGAGCTCAAAAAGCGCGTTGCAGAGACGGGGGAGGACATGGAGCGCTATATGCTCCTCCTCGAAGAGCGCAACGCGTGGCTCGAAAAGGAACACCTCCTCTACCTCGAAGCGCAGAAGAAGATCGAAGCGCTCGAGGGCACGGTCGGGGAATTGCGCGCCGAGAGAGAACGCCTCATGGGGGAGATCGGCGAGCTCACTGCCGAGAACGAGGCGCTCGGGGCGAAGATAGAGGAAATGGCGGAGACGCACAGACAGCAGCTCGCGGCGCTCAAAGAGGAGCACGCGCGGGAGACGGCGGCGCTCAAAGAGGAGCAGGAAAAGGAGTTGGAGCGCGCCGAACGCAAGCACCGCGAGGAGATTGCACGCGTCCGCGCGGAGGGCGAGAAGAAGTTGAAGGAGGAGCGGGAGCGCACCGCCGAGCGGATGCGCGAGACGGAGGAGGCGCGCCGCGAGACGGACGCCGTGCAAAAGGTGCTCGAAAGCGCCGAGGAGGAGTGCGCCATGCTCCGCGCGCGGTACACGGCGCTTCGGAGCGAACACGGGCTCCGCGGCGACGCGGATTTCACCACCGAGGAGGGATTCAACGAGCTCGAACGCGAGTTCGAGGCGCTCGGCAGATTGGTCCGCAGGGAATGGACGGACGTCAAGCGCATGTTGCGCAAGGAATTTTACGGGTCGCTCCGCACCGTCATGCGCGGGAAGAAGGGAGAGAAGAGCGCGGCGTACGAGGCGCTCGTTTCCTCCGCGCAGGCGCGCCGCGCGCAGGGCGAAGAGCCGCCCATAGGGGAAGGCACAAAGGACAGCGAAGAGGCGTCGGATGAAGACGGAAGAGCATAAACGGAAAAAGATCAGGCGGAGGGGGAGACGGCGTTTCGTCCTCTCCGTCATGCTGCTCACCGCGGTCGCGCTCGTCGCGGGGTCCTTGGTCGCGGTCCTTTTCTATCTCATGTCCAACGGCACGTTGGAGACCATGCTCGCCCTCCTTCGCGACGTGTTCCTCGCGCAGGAGATCAACAGCGCGCTCATCATCTTCTGGGCGCTCGTCATCCCGTTTCTTCTCGCCGCCCTTCTCATCCTCAACACCGTGCGGCGGCGCAAGTTCAAGTACTACCGCCGTACGTGGGAGGACACCGTCCAGCTCGCGGTGGAGGCGGAACAGCGCGCGAGCGAGAAGGAGCGCGAAAAGGCGGGGCGCGGGCATCGGTTCAGCGCGCTCTACGATATCCCCGTCCGCACGCCGCCCGAGAGGGAGAGCGGGATCTCCTCGCTCGCCGAGCTTTGCAGGCGCTTCCGCCTGTACGCCGCCGCCGAACTTCATCTCTACTATACCGAAGCGCAGGTGCGGGAATTCGTGGCGAGCCTCGCCGTCTCGCGCATCATCATCTTGCAGGGCATGTCGGGCACGGGCAAGACGTCGCTCGCCTATGCCTTCGGGGAATTCCTCGGCAATCCCTCCACCATCATCCCCGTCCAGCCCATGTGGAAGGAGCGGAGCGATCTTCTCGGCTACTACAACGAGTTCACCAAGAAGTACAACGAGACGGCGCTCCTGCGCAAGATGTACGAGGCGAACGGGCAGGACAAGATCTATCTCGCCGTCCTCGACGAGATGAACATCGCCCGCGTGGAGTACTACTTCGCGGAGTTTTTGTCCCTGCTCGAAATACCCGATCCCGAGCTCCGTTACCTCGAAGTGGTTTCGGATTCGTGGGAGGAGGACCCCGACGGGCTCAAAGACGGGCGCATCAAATTGCCCGAAAACATGTGGTTCTTGGGGACGGCGAACAACGACGACAGCACCTTCGCCATCTCGGACAAGGTATACGACCGCGCCATGATCGTCGATCTCGACAGCCGCGCCGCGCCCTTCGGAGGGGAGGGGGAACAACAGAAGGTGCCCGTCACCTTCCCCGAGTTCACCCGCCTTGCGGAGAGCGCCCGCCGCGGCTACGAGCTCACGCGGCGCAACGAGCGTCGGCTCAAAGCGCTCGACGACTACCTCATCGAAACCTTTCAGATAACCTTCGGAAACCGCATCCTGCGGCAGATCCGCGCGTATATTTCGGTGTATGTGAGCTGCGGGGGCGAGGAGCTCGAAGCGCTCGACGACATCCTCGCGAAAAAGGTGCTCCGAAAGCTCGCCAATAAAGATCTGTCTCTTCTTCGCGGCGAGCTCGAAGAGGCGTCCAAATTTTTCGAAACTCTGTTCGGCGACGGCAAGATGCCGCGGTGCCGCGAAACGCTCCTGCGCGCGGCGAAGCTCTGAGGAGGGACTATGAGACGTTCGAAACCGCTCTATCTCTTCGGAATGATCATCGTGATGAGCCTCATCTTTCTCGGTGGGGTCTGTTTTGCCGCGGGCTACGGGAGATTCGGGCTCTTGCGGGGGGAGGAAGTCGAGGATCCCAACACGCTGTGGGAGGACATCGTCGAGAACTTCGATTGGAACGACTTCCCGTGGGACGACTTCCCCTTCGAGGAGTACGACGACTTCCCTTGGAGCGAGCTCCCTTGGGACGACATGCCCGCCGACTTCGATTGGAACAAGCTCCCGTGGGAGACGTTGCCCGACGACTTCCCTTGGGACAATCTTCCCTTCGACGATCCGCCCGCTGACTTCCCGTGGGACGATCTCCCGTGGGATTCCCTCCCCGAGGACTTCCCCATCGACGACGTGCCGTGGGGCGACATCCCCATCGAGGATATGCCTTGGGAGAACCTGCCCGAAGATTTCCCGTGGGGGGATATTCCCCTCGGCGACGCGGAGGAGTTCCCGTGGGAGAACATTCCGTGGACCGACCTTCCCGAGGACTTCCCGTGGGAGGACGTCCCTTGGGAGAGCGCACCCGACGATTTCCCTTGGAACGACGTGCCTTGGGAGGATGTCCCGATGGAGACGCTTCCCGAGGACTTCCCGTGGGAAAATCTTCCTTGGAATGACTTGCCCGACGACTTCCCTTGGAACGATGTGCCGTGGGAGGACGTCCCTATGGAGACGTTGCCCGAGGACTTCCCTTGGGAAAACCTGCCGTGGAACGACTTACCAGAAGAATTCCCTTGGGAAGATGTCCCGTGGGAGGATGTCCCGATGGAGACGCTCCCCGAGGATTTCCCTTGGGAAAATCTTCCTTGGAACGATTTACCCGACGATTTCCCTTGGAACGACGTCCCTTGGGAGGACGTGCCGATGGACACCCTCCCCGAGGACTTCCCTTGGGAAAACCTGCCTTGGAACGATTTACCCGAAGAATTCCCGTGGGAAGATGTCCCTTGGGAGGACGTCCCGCTCGATACGCTTCCCGAGGACTTCCCGTGGGAGAATCTTCCTTGGAACGACTTGCCCGAAGAATTCCCGTGGGAAGATGTCCCTTGGGAGGACGTCCCGCTCGACACCCTCCCCGAGGATTTCCCGTGGGAAAACCTGCCGTGGAATGACTTGCCCGAAGAATTCCCTTGGAACGACGTGCCTTGGTCGGATGTCCCGATGGAGACGCTCCCCGAGGATTTCCCGTGGGAGAATCTTCCTTGGAATGAGCTTCCCGACGACTTCCCTTGGAACGATGTGCCTTGGTCGGACGTCCCGCTCGACACCCTCCCCGAGGATTTCCCGTGGGAAAACCTGCCTTGGAACGATTTACCCGACGACTTCCCTTGGAACGATGTGCCTTGGTCGGATGTTCCGCTCGATACGCTGCCCGAGGACTTCCCTTGGGAAAAGTTGCCGTGGAACGATCTCCCCGAGGACTTCCCGTGGGATCAGGTCCCGTGGGCAGACCTGCCGTGGGAGGAGATGCCGCTCGACTTCCCGTGGGATAAAGTTCCTTGGAACGACCTCCCCGACGACTTCCCTTGGCAGAAACTGCCGTGGCCGCTCTTGGCGGCGGGCGGCTTGTTGCTCGGGCTGGGGCTGCCGTGGGATAAGATCCCGCAGGACGCCATCCCCGAAGGCATATTCCCCGAGGGCTTCTCGCCGTGGTGCCAACATGTCTTTACCGAATGGCGGGAGGAGCCCCCGCCCACCTGCGGCGCACCGGGCGTCAGACAAGAGCACTGCGTGCTCTGCGGCGAGGTGGTCGGAAGGGAGGACATCCCCGCGACGGGCGCGCACGTCTATGGAGAGGACGGCGTCTGCACGGGGTGCGGACGGAGGAAGGTGTGCTTTGTGAGCGCCTCCAAAGAGACGGAATACGGCGGCGCGCTTCGGTGCGAAAACGAGGACATCTCGCTCGTGCGGGAGACGGGCTTCGCCGCGCTCGCGGAGGGGCACTCCTTCGAGGGGATAGATTTTGCCTCGCACAACACCATCGGCGAATGCCCCAACGTCTTTCACGTCCGCATCAAAGACGCGGCGGGGAACGACGTGACGGATACATACGAAGTGGAGTACCGCTACGGGACTCTCACGCTCACCGCGCGGAGGCTCGTCCTCGTCACGGAGAGCCATGCGTTCTCCCTCTCCGAATTCACGGGCGAGCCCCTCAAATGGGAGAAGTATTCTTTCGGAGACGGCACGTCGCTCGCCGAGGGCGACCGCATCGTGCTCACCTTCGAGAGCATCTCGCGCCCGGGCAGAAAGGAAAACATAGCTACTTACCGCATCGAGAATGCGGACGGGGAGGACGTGACGGGGAATTATGCCGTGACCTCCCAATGGGGAGAGCTGACGCTCAAATAGGACGGAGGGAACATGCTCTATCGGTCGTACCAAGAGAGGCTTGCAAAGCTGGCGCGCGCGTTCGAGCGCGTCTGGCGGTTCCGTCTGCTCTTTTTGGCGGGCTTTGCGCTTCTGCTTGCGGCGGCGGCGACCCTTCTCGGCGTCACGGGGACGGTGTACGGCGAAGAGTTCGCCTCGGAGGTGGTGTACGGGCAGTCCCTCTCCCCCTCGGCATCGGCGCTCTTTCGCACGGCGTCCTTCGAATACCGTGCGGCGGGCGGCGAATGGACGGAGGAGGAGCCCCGTCTCGTGGGCGAATACGAGGTCCGCGCCGTCGGAAAGTCGGTGGCGGGCACGCGGTACGCGGGGGAGGCGCATTCCTATCGGATCGTGCCCCGCGAAACGGAGGTGCGCGCCGCGGCGAGCTCGCTCGTCTATGGGGATGAGCTCGCCTTCTCTGCCTCTCTGTGCTATGGCGATACCCTCACCGTCTCCTCCTATTCCGCCCGTCCGCTCGGCGGGCGGCTCTTCGTCACGCCCGACGGGGAGAGCATCTCCGCAAGGAGCGAGAGCGGGGAGGACGTCTCTTCCTGCTATCTGTTCGTGCCCGTGGAGCGCACGATCGAGGATGTCCCCCGCCCCGTCGTCTTTGAGACGCCCACCCTCACCTTCGGGTACGACGGCAACGTCCACACGGGCGGCACGGTGGAGGTAGCGGAGGGGAACCTCCTTTCGGGGCACACCGTCGAGGCGGTCATGCCCTCCCTCACTTCGGTAGGGTCTGTCCCCAACAGCGTGCGCGAACTGCACATCTATGACGAGGCGGGCGAGGAGGTCACCGAGCACTATTCGATCGCCTTTCGGGCGGTGGGAACGCTCACGGTGACGCCGCGCGCCCTCTCGGTCACGACGCGCTCGGACTCCTTCGTCTATGACGGGACGGCGCATCGGTACGAGGACTTTTCCGTCGCGGAGGGGTCGCTTGCGGAGGGCGAAACGCTTCGCCGCCTCTCGGCAGTCTCCCCGACGGAGGCGGGCGAATATCCGAACTACTCCTCCTTCGCCGTCTATGCGGACGGGGAGGACGTCACATCCAACTATGCGCTCACCGCCTCGTTCGGGACGGTGACGGTGGAAAAGCGCATCCTTTCGGTCACAACGCGCTCGGACTCCTTCGTCTATGACGGAACGGCGCATCGGTATGAGGACGGCGCCGTCTCGGATGGGTCCCTCGCGGAGGGGCAGGAGCTTCGTCGCCTCTCGGCGATCTTCCCGACGGAGGCGGGCGAGTATCGGAACTATTCCTCCTTCGCCGTCTATGCGGACGGGAAGGAGGTCACATCCAACTATGTCCTCTCCCTCTTCTTCGGGACGGTCACGGTGGAGAGGATACGGCTTACGGTGGAAGCCATGTCCGACTCCTTCTTATACGACGGGGCATACCATGTCTATGATACGCCATCGAGCGTGACGCGGCATGAAAAGGACGGGACGTACCATGTCTACCGTTCGTTTGAGGACGCCGAGGGCATGCTCGCCCGCGGGCAGACGCTCGTCCTCTCGGCGGTCCGCGTCAGGGACAGGGGCGTCCATCCCAATGCGCCCTCCGCCGCCGTTTATGCGGGGGAGACGGACGTGTCGGCGAACTATGAAATAGAGCTGCGGGCGGGGGAGCTTACGGTCACGCCCCGCCCCGTCTCCCTCCTCAGCGCTTCGCTAAAAGGCATCGTCTATGACGGCGCGCCGCACGCCGCCGAGGGATACGAGGAGGAAAACCTCGTCGCGGGGCACCGCGTGGAGGCGACCTACCGTACGTTCACGGAGGCGGGCACGCACACAAATGATTTCGAGAAAGACCCCGTCATCTTGGACGGGGCGGGGAACGACGTCACTTCCAATTATGAAATTGATTGGAAGTTCGGCACGGTGACGATCGATCGGCGCCCCGTTACGCTCGTCTCGGACAGCGAGCGGTTCGTCTATGACGGTATACCTCACGCCGTCAGAAATTATTCTCATATGGGCGAATACGACCTCGTCAAAGGGCATTTCGTCTCTCCCGAATATCCGAGCTATACGGAGGCGGGGGAGCATCCGAACGAGTTCTCCACGCCGCTCGACGTGTACGACGGCGAGCGCAACGTCTCTTCCGATTATGAAATACAATGGCAGTTCGGCACGGTGACGATCGACCCTCGCCCCATCGCCTTTGTCACGGGCACGAAGGAGGACTTCGTCTACAACGGGGCGGCGAACGTTTGGCATACGGTCGGGCTCGCCGCGGGCTACACGCTCGCCGCGGGGGAGAGCTTCGCGGTGACGGTGACGAAGGACGTCTCGGTCACAGGCGTGTGCAAAGGGGTGAGGAACGAGCTCGAATTCGAGTGGAGGGTGTACCGCGACGGACGGGAGACCACCTCCAATTACGCGCAGGACGAAACGGAGTACGGCACGCTCGGCGTCCTGCCCCGCCCCGTCGTCCTCACTTCCTCCTCCGTTACCGTCGTCTATGACGCCGCTGCGCACGCCGCCGCAGGATACGAGGAGGACAACCTCGTCGCGGGGCACCGCGTGGAGGCGGACTATCGTACGTTCACGGAGGCGGGCACGCACACCAACGACTTTGAAAAGGAGCCCTCCATCTTGGACGGGGGCGGGAACGACGTCACCGCGAATTATGATATCACATGGGAATACGGTAAAGTGGTCATCCAACGGAGGAAGGCGACCGTCGAGACGGGCTCGGGGAATACGATGTACGACGGAACGTCGCACACCTTCGGGGAATTTTCCGTCTCCGTCGAGGGCGGCGCGCTCGAGGGGCACACCTTCGAGCCCGTCTTTCACGTTTTCAAGGATGTCTGCGAGCAGCCGAATAAGCCCGACGCCATCACTGTGCGAGGCGGAGAAGCCGACGTCACCGCGAATTACGATATAACTTGGCAATGCGGTACGGTGACGATCGCGCCCCGTCCCGTCACGGTGACCGCGCCGAGCGAGACGCGGATGTACGACGGAAAGGCGTACCCCGCGGGGGGAGAGTCCACGGTCTCCTATCCCGAGGGCGGGCTCGGGCACGACGTCTCTCCCGAGTATCGCGTGACGCCTGAGATGGCGAACGTGGGGGAGCACGAGAACGAAATCCAAAGCGTCCGCATTACGGCGGAGGGTGAGGACGTCACGGGCAACTATCAAATTACGACCGTCTCTGGGACGCTCACCGTTACCGCCCGCCCCGTCTCCCTCCTCAGCGCTTCGCTAAAAGGCATCATCTATGACGGCGAACCGCACGCCGCCGAGGGATATACGGATACGGGAATGGACCCCGTCACGGGGGAAACCGTGCAAAAGCTCGTCGAGGGGCACCGCGTGGAGGCGACCTACCGTACGTTCACCGAGGCGGGCACGCACACAAATGATTTCGAAAGAGACCCCGTCATCTTGGACGGGACGGGGAACGACGTCACTTCCAATTATGAAATCGATTGGAAGTTCGGCACGGTGTCGATCGATCGGCGCCCCGTTACGCTCGTCTCGGACAGCGAGCGGTTCGTCTATGACGGCGCGCCGCACGATGTCCGCAGGTATTTCCATACGGGCGAATACGACCTCGTCGAAGGGCATTTCGTCTCTCCCGAATATCCGAGCTTCACGGAGGCGGGGGAGCATCCGAACGAGTTCCCCACGCCGCTCGACGTGTATGACGGCGAGCGAAACGTCTCTTCCAATTATGAAATACAATGGCAGTTCGGCACGGTGACGATCGACCCTCGCCCCGTCGTCCTCCTCAGCGATTCGCTGGAAGGCATCGTCTATGACGGCATTGCGCACGCCGCCGCGGGGTATGAAGATACGGGAATGGACCCCGTCACGGGGGAAGCCGTGCAAAAGCTCGTCGATGGGCACTATGTGGAGGCGACCTATCCCTCCTTCACCGACGTGAAAGAGGGGTACGACAAGGTGGACAAGGCGACGCAGGCGTACGAGAATGTCCCGACGAATGTCGTCGTGCGCGACAAGGAGGGGAACGACGTCACAAGGAACTATCAGGTCGAATGGCAATACGGCACGGTGACGATCGACCCCCGTCCCCTCCATGTCGAAACCCTTTCGGGCGAGTGGGTCTACGACGGAAAGCCGCATACGATGCCGGAATACGTCGTAACGGAAGAGGACCTCGTCGCGGGGCAGACCTTTCACAAAGGGGAGGTCACAGACGCTCCGTCGATCGCCTTTTTCACGCAAAGCGGTAAGGAGAACAAATTTGGGATCGAGTTCCGCATTCGGAACGAGCGGGACGCGGAGATTCCCGCACGGAACTATGAACTCATCTGGACGTACGGCACGCTCACCATAGAACAGCGCCCCATTAAAGTTACCTCGCAATCGTACACATGGGTGTATGACGGAACAGCCCACAGACCGGCGACGGAGGGAGAATGGACGTTGGAGATGGCTTCGGAGACGACGGCTGACCGAGGGTTCTTGGGCAAAAAGGAGCGTGCTCGCCTGTCCTATCAATCTTTCACCGATATCACCGACATTTGGAACGCGGCGAAACGCGAATACGAAGTGGGGACCGTCGAAAACGAATTGACTGTACTTCTCTATGATGACGACTATGGTGGCTCGCTCACCGGTCCTAAGGATACAGCCTCAAACTATCTCTTTGAATGCGAATGGGGAAAGATCCGCATCAAATCGCCCATCGTCGTGGACCTCTTCGCCATCGAAGCGGAGTACGACGGCAAGGAGCACGCCCTCCGCGCGGACGACTACTTCATCGCGCGCAAGCCGCCCGAGGTGAAGAGCGAGTGGATCCGCGTCGAACTCAACGTTGAACACAACGAGAAGCTCATTTCGGTGGGCGGGCTCACCGCGACGGAAGTGTCGGGCGCGTCCGTCTGTTCGGTATGGGACGGGGAGAACGACCTCACGGGCGAAAACCGCTTCGTATTCGTCTGCTCGGGCGGGCTGGGCTGCGCGGGCGGCGAAGGGTGCAATGGAGCGCACTGCAAGGGATGCGAGGAGAAGTGCGTCTCCCTCGGGGGCTGGGAGGGCTGTCCCAATTGCTACGCGCTCAAAATCAGTCCGCGCCGCATCACCCTCCGTACGGCTTCCATCAAGCGCGTCAAGGGGAGCGAACCGCTCCTCGGGTCAGATCCTGCGAATCGGTGGTGGATCTCGTACGGCAATCTGGTCGAGGGACACGAGATCCGTTGCACGTTCACGGGAAGATTGGAGCTCGACGAAGAGAGAGCTTTGAACACGGCGGAGTTCTCCGTCTGGAACGGCGAGGAGGACGTCACGGCTTGTTATGAGGTGACGACGATTTTGGGCGAGCTCGCATGGTACGGAGGATAGAGGGAATTTTGAAAGTTACCATGCGGCGGGCGAATTGGTCTCGCCCGCCGCTTATCGGTCGGTCAGTATGCCGTCGTGAGGGTGCTCACCGTGAGGGCGAGCAGTTTGTTGTGCCGCCGTGCGGCGGAGAGCACGGCGGGGGTCACCCGCTCTCCCGCGAGGGCGATGGGCTCGCCGTTCGCGCCGTACACGCTCCGCTTCACCCTCCGTCCGAGGAGGTTGGTCCTGTCGAGGAAGCGGATGGCGTTGGGCTCTTTTTGCATGGGCGCATTCTCGGGCATGGGTGTATCCTCGGGCATGGGCGCTTTCTCGGACATGGTAGGCGGCTCGGCGGGCTCTTGGGCGGGCATGGGCGCCTTTTGCGGCGCGGACACGGTCCGCTTTTTTGTACCCCGCTTCGCGGTGCGGGCGGCGGCCTCGCGGGAGGCGGGGTCGGGATAGACGACGACGGTCGCCCCCGCCTGCATGAGCGGGACGGGCACGGCGGTCTTGGCGCCGTCCTTGGAGACGATGAGCTCAGGCGCGTCCTGCAAGAAGAGCTCGCTCGCCGTGCCGAGGTATTCCCCCGTGTGGGCGTAGACGGCGCTCCCGAGGGGATTGGGCACGCCGACGGGGGAGGCGAGGCGGGCGCGTCCCGCCACGACGGCGTCCGCGAACGAGAGCACGGCGCGCGCGGGGAGGCAGAATTCCTCCTCCTCTTCGTCCGTGCAGAGGAGGCAGGAGAGCTTGCGATAGTCGCGGGTGAGGCGGGCGTCCGTCACATAGCCGCACCGCTCGCCCGACGGGGTGATGACGGGGCTTCCGATGATGTTGGAAAGTTGCATGTCGATTACCTCTCTTTGCCCTATCGTACGCCCGTGTGCTACAAAGGATTCGGGCACACTTTGAAAGTTCGGTACGATTTTTGTCGAGCGCCGTCCCGCTTGACAAATGCGGACGGGAATGGTATCATTTTCCAAAGCATGGAGAAATGAGATGGAACCGCCTTCCGGGAAAAAGTGTATCGTCAACCTGCGTCCCCTCCTCGTGTGTGCCGCGGGGTTTTGTCTCGGATTCTTTTTGTATGAGCGCATCCGCTTCGGAGGGGGCTCGCCCGCCGATTGGCTTTTGCCGCTCCTGCTCTTTCTTGTATTGCCGCCCTTCTCGCGGCGGCGCACGCTCGCCCTCCTTCTTCCCCTCGTCCTCTTTCTCGGCGCGGGCGTTCTCATGCTACATCTTGCGACCGAGCGCTTCCTCGGCGGTGCGGAGGCGGGCGAATACGAGGTGACGGGGGTGGTCGTCGAACTCTCGGCGCAGAGTGGATATGCGTCCGTTCTTTTGGACGAGCTCTCCTTCGACGGCGAGCGGCAGGAGGGCAAGCTCGCCGCGCGGCTCTCGGGCTCTCCCGAGATCGGGGACAGGGTGCGCTTTCATGCTTTGGTGGAGCGGACGGAGCTCTCGGCGGAGCGCGCCCTTTCCACCCGCTTTGCGGAGGACGCGCGCTATTGGGTGCAGAGCGCCTCGTACGAGCGGGCGGGCAAGACGGACGACCTCTTTGCGCGCCTCAGGGCGCAACTGCACATGCGGCTCGCGGCGGCGATGGGAGGCGAGGAGGCGGAGATCGCCTTTGCCCTTCTCACGGGCAATTCGGGCGGGATAGACGACGGGTTGGAGGAGGAGATCCGCACGGGCGGCATCGCGCACATCTTCGCGGTGTCGGGATTGCACATCGGAATTTTGTACGGCGCCCTCCTGTTCGCCTTCCGCCCCGCGGGACGGGCGGCGGCTCTGCCCGCGCTGGCGGGCGCCGCGGTGTATGCGGCGCTGTGCGGCTTTCCCGTCTCCACGGTGCGCGCCCTCCTCATGTGCGCCGCCCTCGCCGTCTACCGCCTCCTCGGGCGCAAGTACGATCTTCTGCAATCGCTTTCCTTTGCCGCGATCGCCGCCCTTTTGCTCTTTCCCGCGCAGTGGATGGGGCTCGGGTTCAAACTCTCGTTCGCGGCGTGTTGCGGGCTCGCCCTCTTTCAGCCCGTCTTTTTTCGTCTGTTCTCGGGCATACCCCTCTTCGGAGGTACCCTCGCCTCGTCGCTCGCGGCGCAGATCGCCGTCGCGCCCATCCTTCTCGAAGCGTTCGGGTTCGTGTCGGTGTGGGGGACGGCGCTCAACCTGCTCATCCTTCCCTTCCTGCCCGCTCTCTTTCTGCTTCTCTTCGGAACGGCTTCCTTCGCCCTCGCCTTTCCCGCCGCGGCGGGAGTCCTTATCCTGCCGCAGGGCGCCCTGTCCCTCCTCGTCTGGCTCTTCGCCGTGTGCGACTTCTCCCTCGTGATCTCGGGCTTCTCGCTCGGCGCGGGCGGCGCGGTGTACGCCGCGGGATGCGCACTGCTTTCCTGCCGCGTCCGCATGACGGGGAAGGTACGCGCCGCCGTCGCGGCGGCGCTCGCGGCGCTCTTCTGCTTCGCGGTGGCGGCGGAGAACGTGGTGATAGCGGGCTGTAAGATCGTCGCCTATACGCAGGGCGACGGGGACGCCGTCCTGTTCCGCACCAGCGGAGCCGCCGTGCTCGTCATCGACGGCGATCTCTCCCTTTCCGCCTGCGAGGACTTCCTCGCCCGCCGCTACGGGGGAGAGCTCACGGCGGTGCTCGTGCTCGCCGACGACCCGGTGGAGGGGATCAACCGTGCGGCGTTCCTGCCCGCCCGCATGGTCTGCGCCAAGGAATATGCGGAGACGGGGCTCCATCACCCGCCCGTCTTTGGCGATAGTTTTTCCTTCGACGGCATGCTCTTCCGTTTCGAGAGCAGGGAGAAGCTGAGCGTACAGGCGGAGGACGCCGTCGTGGAAGTGGACTTCTCGCACGGAGAGGGGCTCGGCGCCGACCTCTTCCTGCAAAAGGGCGGCGGGGGCTTGAAATTTTATCTGAGGCGTGGTATAATCGTATCGCTATGAAATTCATACAGCTTGCGGGGAGTCTGAAAGAGAACATCGCGCCCGTCTATCTGGCGGAGGGCGAGGAGGCGTACTTCCGCGACCATACCGTCGCGCAGGTGCGGGACGCCTGTGCGCTCCGCATGCCCGCGCTCAACGACGTGCGCTACGAGGGCGAGACGCTCAAAGGCGACAGGCTCGCCGCCTTCGGGGCGGAACTGCGCACGGCGCCCTTTCTCGACGGGAGGCGGCTGGTGCGCGTCTATGAATGGTATCCGACCGAGCGGGAGTGGGAGAGCGCGCTCGCGCCCTATCTCGCCGCGCCCTGTCCCACGACGGCGCTCGTCGTCTCCAACGCGGGCAAGAAGGGCGCGTTCGATTGGAAGCGCCGCGCGGGCGTGACCTTCGTGGACTGCGGGCGGGAGAGCGAGGAGACGCTCTGCCGCTGGCTCCTCGGCGTCGCGCGGAAGCTCGGAATGACTTTGGACGGCGACGCGGCGCCCCTCTTCGTGCGCTATTGCAACCGCGACGCGGCGCGGCTCCGCCTCGAAGCGGAGAAGCTGCAAAGGCTGCTCGGCGAGGGCGGGCGCATCACCCGCGCCGCGGTGGAGGAGAACGTCGCCAAGGACACCGAGTACAAGGTGTACGAGCTCACGCAGGCGGCTTCGCGGGGCAATCATGCGGCGTTTTGCGAAATTTTGCACGATCTCACCGAGAAGGGGTTCGACGAGACGGCGGCGCTCTCGGCGCTCGTCTCGCACTATCGCTCTCTCCTCGAAGTCTCTCAGATGCGGGGGAGCGACGCGGAGGTCGCAAAGGCGCTCGGCGTGAAGCCGTATGCGGTGCAGAAGAACCGCGAGGCGGCGGCGCGGCTCGGGAAGGACAAGGTGCGGCGGCTCTACTTGGATCTGTACGGATTGGGCGCGGACGTGCGCGGCGGGAATCTCTCCAAATCGGGCGCGCTTTCCGCCGCCATCGCGAAAATATTTTTCGGATAGCGCAAAATAAGGGGAAAAGGTTTGCATTTTTCCGCAAATTCGCTATAATGAAGTTGAAACACGCGCGCTTCGGCGCGCAAGAGGAGGAATCATGCGTACGCCTGCCGAAGTGTGGGAGGGGATCGAGTCCGTTTTTTTGGATTTCCATTGGATCATCGTCCTCGAAGCGCTCTTCATCTGCATCATCGCATATGTCGTCTTGAAAACGCTGTGGGATAACAACGCCAAGCGCTTTATTCCCGTATATATCTTTCTCATCCTGCTCACGGGGACCATCGCCCTCTTCTCCGAGAAGGTGGACTCGGGGATGTTCTACATGTTCCTCATGCTGCTCTCCCTCTTCTTTCTCTTCCTGTTCAGCGTGGAGATCAAGCGCGGCATCTGGAACGCGGGCAAGCGCGTCCCCAAGACGTCGTCCTCTGCGAGCGCCGCCCGCTCCACCGCCGTCGCCGCCCGCGCCGACGAGTATGTGACGGGCATCGTGAAGGCGGTGCAGAGCCTCTCCAAGAACAACACGGGGGCGCTCATCGTGCTCTCCAACGGCAACCTGCCCAAGGAGATCATCGACAGCGGCGTCACCCTCAACGCCAAGATCTCCAACCAGCTTATCGAGGGAATCTTCATCCCCAAGGCGCCTTTGCATGACGGCGCCATGATCATCTACGGCGACAAGATTCAGGCGGCGGGGTGCTTCTTGCCCCTCACCCAGAAGGACTTCCCCAAGGACTACGGCACCCGCCACCGCGCGGGCATCGGCGTGACCGAGGTGGCGGACGTATCCACCATCATCGTGTCGGAGGAGACGGGCATCGTCTCCGTCGTCAAGCACGGCGAGATCACGCGGTATGTGGACTCCGAGAGCTTGAAACGCTTCTTGAAGGAATATTATTGGAAAGAATTTAACGCGGAGGGCAAGAAGGCATGAAATTTCTCGAGACGCTCAAAAAGGTATTTCTGCAAAACATCCCCCTCAAATTGCTCGCCGCCGTGCTTGCGGTCGTCTGCGTCGTCATCCTCAACGCGGTATCATGAAGAACTGTTTGAAGATCCCGCGCATTCTCATTCCGCGCGGCGATATCTCGCTGTGGCCGGTGATCGCATGCGACCAGCATACCTCCGACCGAGCCTATTGGGAGCGCGTGGAGCGTCTCGTGGGGGACGCGCCATCGACGCTTCGTTTCATCTTGCCCGAAGTCTATCTCGGGGAGGACAACGCGGAGCGCATCGAAGAGATCCACGAGGCGATGTACCGTGCGCTCGAAGAGGATCAGGTGGAGAAGCTCACGCGCGGGTTCATCTATGTGGAGCGGAGCACCTCCTCGGGCGTGCGGCGCGGCATCGTCGCCGCCATCGACCTCGAACAGTACACCTGTGAGAAGGGGGTCACCTCGCCCATCCGTTCCTCGGAGGAGGTAGTGCCCTCCCGCCTGCCCGCCCGCGTGGAGGTGCGCAGGGGAGCCCCCCTCGAATTCCCGCACGCCATCCTCTTTTACCGCGACAAGAAGGGGAAGATCGACCATGCGCTCCGCCGTCAGGGGCTCGAACCGCTGTATGAGACGGAACTCATGGAGGGCGGCGGGCATGTGAAGGGGTCCTTCATCCCCGAGGACCTCGCGGAGGAGATCGCCGAGGAGCTCCATACCCGCGGCGAGCCCTGTTTCGCGGTCGCCGACGGCAACCATTCGGTGGCGGCGGCGAAGGCGTATTGGGAGGAGATCAAGCCCACGTTAAAGCGCGGGGAGCTCGCCTCCCACCCGGCGCGGTTCACCCTCGTGGAGCTCGTCAATCTATACGACGGCGCCGTCGTGTTCCGCCCCATCCACCGCCTCGCGAAGGGGGTGGATACCGAGGCGCTCATCGGGGAATTCATGCGCGCCGTGCGGTGCAAGCGCGTGGGCAACGTGCTGTATCCCGCCTTTTCGCACTGTGCGGAGGGCGTCGCGCGGACGGACGCGCTCTTGGAGGACCTCGTGCGGCGCCGCGGCGGGACGATCGACTATATCCACGGCGACGATACCCTTCTCCGCCTCGCGCAGGAGAGCGGCAACGTGGGCATTTTCCTGCCCGCGCTCGACAAGGACGACTTTTTCCCCGCGCTCAAAGGGGGCGCCAATCTGCCCAAAAAGACGTTCTCCCTCGGCGAGGCGCAGGAGAAACGATACTACATCGAAGGCAGGGAGATCTGCTATGATTAAAGTGTGTAAATTCGGCGGGACGTCGATGGCGGACGGGAACACCATGCTCCGCGTGAAGGCGATCGTCGAGGGCGATCCCGCCCGCCGCTACATCGTCGTCTCCGCCCCCGGAAAGCGGTACGGCGGCGACGAGAAGGTGACCGATCTTCTCTATGCCGTGCATGAAGAGGTCGCAGAGAGCGGTCACGTCGGCGAACGGTACGAAAGAGTGCGCGCCCGCTTTTCGGGCGTGGCGCGCGAGCTGGGGCTCTCCCTCGACATCGAGGGCATCCTCGACGAGACGGCGAAAGAGATCGAGGCGGAGAACACGCCCGATTTCGTCGCGTCCCGCGGGGAATATCTCTCCGCGCGCATGATGGCGGCATTGCTCGGCGTGCCCTTCGTGGACGCGCGCGACGTCGTCAAGTTCGACGCGGAGGGGAGGTTGGACGAGCGGACCTATCCGCTTCTTCGGGAGGCGTTGAAGGGCAAGCGGCGCGCCGTCGTCGCGGGCTTTTACGGCGAGGGGGCGGACGGCAAGATCCGCACCTTCTCCCGCGGCGGGAGCGACATCTCGGGCGCCGTCGTTGCGCGGGCGGCGGGCGCGGACGTCTATGAGAATTGGACGGACGTGAGCGGCTTCATGGCGTGCGATCCGCGCATCGTGGAGAATCCCGTGCTCATCCGCTCGCTCTCCTATAAGGAGCTCCGCGAGCTCTCGTATATGGGCGCCAACGTGCTGCACAGCGAATCTATCTTCCCCGTGCGCGAGGCGAATATCCCCATCCGCATCAAGAATACCTTCCGCCCCGAGGACGAGGGCACGCTCATCCTTCCCACGTCGCGCTATACCTTCGGCGGGCGCACCGTCACGGGCATTGCGGGGAAGAAGAATTTCACCGTCATCTTTATCGAGAAGTCGCTCATGAACGCCGAAGTGGGCTTCGCCTACCGCGTGCTCGCCCTCCTCGTGAAGCACAACATCACCTTCGAACACATGCCCTCGGGAATCGATACCATGTCGTTCGTGATCGACAGCTCGGTGCTCGGGCACGGCGTCCTCGAACAGCTGTGCGAGGAGATCCGCGAGGAGGTGCACCCGGGCGTGCTCCGCGTGTTCGACAACATCAGCCTCATCGCCGTCGTGGGACACGGCATGAGCCGCGCCGTGGGTACCGCCTCCCGCATCTTCCGCGCCATCGCGGACGCGGGCGTCAACGTCCGCATGATCGATCAGGGCTCCTCCGAGATCAACGTCATCGTCGGCGTGGACAACGAGAATTACGAGCGCACCCTTCGCGCCGTGTACAACGAATTTTTCCGCGAGTGATCGACCTGTCGCAGGGGAAGGTTTCGCGAAATTCTTCATCGAATAGCCACGCGCGGTGCACAGGCGCCGCGCGTGTTCTTATAATAAGGGCAAAGAATTTCGCGACGGAAATTAGCGGGGATGGGTAACGTGGTTTTGTCTCTCCATCGCTTGCTCCGACAACAAGCGCGTACGAGCCGCGCAAATTGAGGCGCGCTCCGCAAAATGCGATTTTGCTCCGCGCGACAAGAATTTGAATGGAAGGGCGCTTCTCTTATGTCATGCCGCCCGACGCGAGGTTTCTATTGTAGACCAAGCGCGGGAGCATTCTTTCATGTCATTTTGAGCGGAGGCGAAGCCGAAGTCGAAAAATCTCTACCTTATGATAGTAATGCGGTAGAGATGTTTCGACTCGAGAGCCCACGTCCAGCGGACGTGGGCTCTCGGCTCAACATGACAAATTGGAATGTACCGCGCGTGTTCTTATAATAAGGGCAAAGAATTTCGCGAAACTAACAATTTCTCGAAATATTTATATCGCTTATTTTGTGCCGAACAGTCTGTCGCCCGCGTCGCCGAGACCGGGCAGGATGTACCCGTGTTCGTTGAGACAGCGGTCCAGCGTGGATACATAGACGGACACGTCGGGGTGCGCTTTGGCGACCCGCTCCACGCCCTCGGGCGCGCCGATGACCGACATGAAGATGATCTTGGTCGCCCCGCGCTTTTTGAGCGCGTCGATGGCGTCGCAGGCGGAGCCGCCCGTCGCGAGCATGGGGTCCACGAGGAACACCGTCTTGGAGCCGATGTCGGGGGGGAGCTTGCAGTAATATTCCTGCGGTTCGAGCGTCTCCTCGTCCCGATACATGCCGATGTGACCGACCGCCGCCGTCGGGAACACGCGGTGTACGCCGTTCACCATCCCGAGCCCCGCCCGCAGGATGGGCACGATGACTACGCTCTCCGATTGGATGCGGTAGCCCGTCGTCACCTCGAGAGGGGTCTCCACCTGCACGGGGACGAGCTCCACGTCCCGCATGCTCTCGTACGTCATGACCATGGCGATCTCTTCGACGAGCTCGCGGAATTCCTTGGTGCCCGTGCGCTTGTCGCGCAGGATGCCGATCTTGTGCTTGATGAGGGGGTGATCGAACAGAAATACGTTGGGGTATTGTTTCATGATTCCTTTCTCCTCGGCGATGTGCCGTTTATTCCGTGCGCTCCACGATCTTTGAGATCGTCGAAAGAAGCTCGTCCTTCCCCTCTCCCGTGAGCGCGGAGGTGCAGACGACGTTTCCCTCTCCCAGCCCGTAGGCGTTCGCGATCGCCCGCACGCGCTCCCGACGCTTCATGCGGGAGAGCTTGTCGCTCTTCGTCGCGACGACGGTGAAGGGGAGGATGTGATAGTTCAAAAATTCCGCCATCTGCAAGTCCTCCGCGGAGGGGTCGCGGCGGAGATCGGCGAGCAGAAAGACGTGGGAGATGTGCTCCTTCGCGGCAAAGAAGGCGTCCAGCGTCTGCGCCCATCTCCGCTTCTCCTCCTTGGAGACCGCCGCATAGCCGTAGCCGGGGAGGTCGGCGAGGAGAAATTCCCCGAAGTCGAAGTAGTTCACAAGGCGGGTCCTGCCGGGCGCGGCGCTCGTCTTGGCGAGCCGCTTCTGCCCCGCGAGCAGGTTGATGAGCGAGCTCTTGCCGGAGTTGCTCCTCCCGCACATGACGAGCATGGGCTTTTGGGGGACGAGGAACTGTGCCGCCGTCGCCGCCGAGAGGAGGAATCTCGCCTCCTTAATGCGCAGCATAGCCCCCTCCCGCGACGGCGCGCGAGAACACCTCGTCGATCTCGCTCACGCAGATGAAGTTGAGATTCTTTCGCACCGATTCGGGAATCTCCTCCACGTCCTTGCGGTTCTCCTCGGGGATGATGATGTCGTGGATTCCGATGCGCGAGGCGGCGAGCGCCTTCTCTTTGAGCCCGCCGATGGGGAGCACCTTGCCGCGCAGGGTGATCTCGCCCGTCATGGCGACGTCCTTTTTCACGGGCTGTCCCGTGAAGGCGGAGAGGATGGCGGTCGCGATGGTGATGCCCGCCGACGGACCGTCCTTGGGCGTGGCGCCCTCGGGGACGTGGATATGGATGTCCTTCTTGCCGAATTCCGCCTCGTCGATGCCGTACTTTTCGGCATGGGCGCGGATGTAACTGATGGCGGCGCGGGCGCTCTCCTTCATGACGTCGCCCAGCTTTCCCGTGAGCAGGATGTCGCCCTTGCCCTGCATCGCGGACACCTCGATGGTGAGCGTGGTGCCGCCCACCGCCGTCCATGCGAGTCCCGTCGCGGCGCCCACTTCGTCCTCCGCGGGCGCGTCGTCGCGCAAGAAGCGCTTGGCACCGAGGAATTTTTCCAAATTCAGTTTGTTGACGGAGATCTTGCTCTCCTCGCCCTTGGCGATGCGCACCGCCGCCTTGCGGCAGACGGCGCCGATGGCGCGCTCCAGACTGCGCACGCCCGCCTCCATCGTGTAGCCGTCGATGATCTCCCCGAGCGCGCCGTCCGAGATGCGGAGGGCGTCCTCCGCGAGCCCGTTCTCCGCGCGCTTCTTGGGCAGGAGGTACCGCCGCGCGATCTCCTCCTTTTCCTGCGGCGTATAGCCCGTGAGCTCGATGATCTCCATCCTGTCGCGCAAGGGCGCGGGAATGGTGTCGAGCGTGTTGGCGGTGGCGATGAACATCACCTTGGAGAGGTCGTACTCCACTTCGAGATAGCGGTCGCGGAAGGTGGAATTCTGTTCGGGGTCGAGCACTTCGAGGAGGGCGCTCGCAGGGTCTCCCCTGAGGTCCGCGGAGATCTTGTCCACCTCGTCGAGCAAGAATACGGGATTGCGGGAACCCGCGTTCTTCATCTCATAGAGGATGCGCCCGGGCATCGCGCCGATATAGGTGCGCCTGTGCCCGCGGATCTCCGCCTCGTCCTTGACGCCGCCGAGGCTCATGCGCACGAACTTGCGCCCGAGCGCGCGCGCGATGGACTTCGCGATGCTCGTCTTGCCCACGCCGGGAGGACCGACGAGGCAGAGGATGGGCGCCTTCAGCTCGCCCGTGAGTTTGAGGACGGCGAGGTACTCCACCACGCGCTCCTTGATCTTTTCCAGCCCGTAGTGGTCCTCTTCGAGCACCCGCTCCACGTCCGAAAGCGAGCCCGTATCCTCCGTCTCCTCCCTCCACGGGAGGTCCAAAAGCCAATCCGCATAGTTGCGGAGCACGGTGTATTCGGGGGAGGAGGGGGGCATCTTGTCCATGCGGTTGAGTTCGGCGATCGCCTTCTCCTCCACCGCCGCGGGGAGCCCCTTGGCGAGCAGACGCTCGCGCAGGCGGTCGTTCTCCGCGACGTCGTCGCCAAGCTCGGCGTGGATCACCTTGAGCTGTTCGCGCAGATAGTATTCCTTTTGGGAGCGCTCGATGCTCTTCCTGACCTCTCCCGAGATCTTGCGTTCGAGCCGCGCGATCTCCACCTCGGTGACGAGGGCGCTCTCGAAGAGACGGAGGCGCACCACCAGATCGTCCTGTTCCAGAATCTGCTGTTTCGCGTCGTCTTTGAGGTGCAGATAGTTGGTGCAACGGTTGAGATAGGTCTCGATGTCGGCGACGCCCGTCGTCGCGAGGTCGAGCTCCTTGGCGTTCGCGGAATCGCCCGAGACGATCTCGCGGACCAGCTCTTTCGCCGTGCGGAAGTACGCCTCTTCGAGGTTGGGGTCGCCGCGGTAGGTGGGAAGGGGATCGACGACGGCGCTTATATAGCCGTTCGCGGGTTCGAAGCTGCGCGCACGGGCGCGGTACAGCCCGCGAACGAGCACCCGCTCGCGGTCGCGGCCGAGGGGGGAACGGCGCATGACGTGCACGACCGTGCCCACCATGCTCAGATCGCGCTCCCCGGGATCCTCCTGTTCGGGGACGAGCTGACGGGTGACGAAGGCATAGCTGTCGTTTTCCCCCGCGCGGTCGAGGGCGGCGAGAGAGCAACCTCTCCCGACGTCGAAGGAGACCGTCGTATCCGGGAACAACACCTGCGAACGCATGGGGATGACGGATAAAATTTTGGTGGATATCTCGTCCATGGGAACCTCCGTAGATACTATTATATCACACATTTTGCGCAAGTTCAAACATTTTACGGCAGTTCAAAAAAGGAAAGGGGCGCGCGTGGGGAAAAGCCGCGCGCCTATGGGACGCATCGCGGAATTTTCGGAAAAATTTTGAAAGCCGTGCAAAACGAGTTGCAAAAAAGTTTTCCCTATGGTATAATCGGAAGGCTCGCAAGGGCAAATCCGCACCCCGTGCTGCGCCGCTCGCCGTGTCCCGTAAATCTTTTCTGCGGGAAAGGAGCGGAACTGCCGCGGACGGGGGAGGAAAAACGGAGGAATTATGGCAGTTATCACCATGAAGCAGCTTCTCGAAGCGGGCGTCCATTTCGGACACCAGACGAGAAAGTGGAACCCGAAGATGAAGAAGTACATCTTCGCCGCCCGCCACGACATCCACATCATCGACCTCGAAAAGACCGCCGCTCTCATCGAAGAGGCGTATTCGTTCGTCGTCGAGAGCGTGAAGCAGGGCAAGAGCGTGCTGTTCGTCGGCACCAAGAAGCAGGCACAGGACGCCATCAAGGAGGAGGCGACCCGTTGCGGACAGTTCTATGTGAACTCCCGCTGGCTGGGCGGCACCCTCACCAACTTCAAGACCATCCGCTCCCGCATCGACTATCTCGAAAAGCTCGAGCGCATGGAGCAGAGCGGCGAGTTCGACCTTCTCCCCAAGAAGGAAGTGCTCGGGCTCAAAAAGGAGATGGCGAAGCTCGAGGAGAACCTCGGCGGCATCAAGAAGCTCCGCGGCATGCCCGGCGTGATGTTCGTCGTCGATCCCCATAACGAGGACATCGCCGTCGCCGAAGCGCGCAAGATGCACGTTCCCGTCGTCGCGATCACCGATACCAACTGCGATCCCGACCTCATCGACTATGTCATCCCCGGGAACGACGACGCCATCCGCGCCATCAAACTCATCTCGTCCGTGATCGCGAACGCGGTCATCGAGGCGAACCAGGGCGAGACCCCTGTCCCCGAGACGGAGAGCGCGGAGGAAGAGCCCGCGGAGACCGCAGAGGCGGAGTAAGGAGGGAGATATGGCTGAATTTACCGCAAAGGACGTAATGAAGCTCCGCGAACAGACGGGCGCGGGCATGATGGACTGCAAGAAGGCGCTGACGGACGCCGACGGCGACTTCGAGAAGGCGGGCGAACTGCTGCGCGAGCGCGGGATCGCCAAGGCGGCGAAGCGCGCCTCCAAGATCGCGGCGGAGGGCATCGTCGCCGCCGCCGTCGAGGGGAAGCGCGGCGTGCTCGTCGAAGTCAACTGCGAGAGCGACTTCGTCGCAAAGGGCGAGAAGTTCCACGCCCTCGTTGACGTCGTCGCGAAACAGATTCTCGCCGTCTCCCCCAAGAGCGTGGAGGAGCTCCTTGCCTCCGACCTCGGCGGCAAGACGGTGGAGACCTTCATCGGGGAGCAGGTGGGCGTCATCGGCGAGAAGATCTCGGTGCGCCGCTTCACCCTCTTCGAGACGAACGGCATTCTCGAAACCTATATCCACATGGGCGGAACGATGGGCGTCATGCTCGACTTCGACTGCCCCGAGAACGAGGTCACCCGCGAGCTCGCCCACAACGTGGCGCTCCATACGGCGTTCTCCAAGCCCGCCTACCTCAGCGCCGCCGACGTGCCCGCAGAGGCGGTCGAGAAGGAGAAGGAGATCCTCAAACAGGAGGTCCTCAACGAGGGCAAGCCCGAGGCGATCGCCGAGAAGATCGTGCTCGGCAGAATCAAGAAGTTCTACGAGGAGAACTGCCTTCTCGAGCAGAAGTTCGTAAAGGACGACAAGGTGACCGTCTCCCAGCTCATCGCCGAGGCGAGCAAGAAGGCGGGCGCGCCCGTCGCGCTCAAAGCGTTCGTGTTCTATGTGATGGGACAGGGACTCGAAAAGAAGACCGAGGACCTCGGCGAAGAGGTCGCAAAACAGGTCGAAGCGATGAAGAAGTAAAGCGACTTTCGTGAAATTCTTCATTGAAACATCTCGCGAAATTCTTCATGGAATAGACACGCGCGGCGTAAGTATGCCGCGCGTGTTCTTATAATGAGGGCAAAGAATTTCGCGACGGAAAGATTTCGCGAAATTCTTCCAAAGAGAAGCTCCCTGCGGGGCAAGCATAAGGGCAAAGAATTTCGCGACGGAAAGAGGCTATTATGGGAAACAGGTTTAGGGCTCTTTGTCGCTTGCACAAGTAACAAGCGCGGACGAGCCGCGCAAATTGAGGCGCGCTCCGCAAAATGCGATTTTGCTCCGCGCGAGTCATTAAGAATGGAGGCGAAGCCGCTTCTTTTATGTCATGTTGAGCCGCGAGCCCACGTCCGTTGGACGTGGGCTCGCGAGTCGAAACATCTCTACCGCATTTTAATAAGGTAGAGATGCCTCGACAAGCTCGGCATGACATTTAAGAATGCTCCGCTACTTCGTCTACGGCTACTTCGGCGCAAAGCGCTTGTACCGCCCTTCGACAATAAAGAACGTGCGGGCAGGGCGTGTGCCGCTACGTGCGAGTCATGACAAGAAACGCCCTTTGATTGATTCGTCTGCGGCGAGGAAAGTTCTATAAGAATTACTTATAGTTTTCATAAAAAAACGATATATTTGCCGCGAGACAAAAGATTTGACGGGCGAAACAAAAGCGGATATACTGAAAGGACCCGCGCAAAGCCGCGCCATCCTGCGGCAGATACGCATCCGCGCGGGCGCCCGCCGCGGCGGGAAGGGAGGGACCATGATCGAAGGCGAATTTCGCGATCCGTCGGGATGTGCGATCTCGGGCGTGATCGACCGCACGGGGCGCCGCATGAGCGGCGCGTGCATGATTCGCTCCATCGCCACCATGCACGACCGTTCCAACGGGCTTGGGGGCGGCTTTGCGGGATACGGCATCTACCCCGAATTCAAGGAATATTACGCCTTCCATCTCTTCTATGACGATGTGGTCGCCAAGAAGGAGGGGGAGGATTTCATCCAGCGCCACTTCGATATCGCCTTCCAGTCGGCGATTCCCACGCGCAAGACGGAGGGCTTCGGCGACGCGCCCATCATCTTCCGCTATTTCGTTCTGCCCGACGCGCGCAAGTTGGAGACGAGAAGGCTGGACGAGGAGGAGTACGTCGTTCGGTGCGTCAACCGCATCAACACCGAGATAAAGGGGGCGTACGTCTTTTCCTGCGGGAAGAACATGGGCATCTTCAAGGCGGTGGGCTATCCCGAGGATGTGGGCGAATTTTACCGCCTCGACGAGTACGAGGGCTATGCGTGGACGTGCCACGGCAGATACCCCACCAATACGCCCGGCTGGTGGGGCGGGGCGCACCCCTTCGGGCTCCTCGACTATTCGGTGGTGCACAACGGCGAGATCTCGAGTTACGACGCCAACCGCCGCTACATCGAGATGTTCGGATATAAATGCAATTTGCAGACGGATACGGAGGTCATCACCTACATCGTGGACTTCCTCCTCCGCAAACAGAAGCTCACGCTCAGGGAGGTTGCGAAGGTGATCGCCGCGTCCTTCTGGACGACCATCGCGGACAAGAGCGAGGAGGAGCGGCGGGAGGAGACCTATCTTCGCAAGGCGTTTCCCTCCCTGCTCATCAACGGACCGTTCTCCATCATCTTCGGCTATACGGGCGGGCTCATGGCGCTCAACGACCGCCTCAAACTCCGCTCCATGGTGGTGGCGGAGCGGGGAGACAGGGCGTACATCGCCTCCGAGGAGTGCGCCATCCGCGCCATCCAGCCCGAGCTCGACTATGTGCGCGCGCCGCGCGGCGGGGAGCCCGTCATCTTCGAACTCAAAGGAGGCGCGCCGTGAAGCCGCTCTTCGTCTATCCCGAATATGAGATCGTGCGCGACCGCGACCTCTGCGTCGCCTGCCGCGTGTGCGAACGGCAGTGCGCCAACGGGGCGCACCGCTTCGACGAGCGGGCGGGCAAGATGATCGCCGACAGCACCAAGTGCGTCAATTGCCACCGTTGCGTATGCCTGTGCCCCACACACGCCCTCAAGATCGTGCGGTCGGGGGACACCTACCGCGACAACGCCAATTGGGGGAACGACCTGATGAATGATGCGTACCGTCAGGCGGGGACGGGCGGCGTGCTCCTCTCGTCCATGGGCAATCCCAAGCCCTATCCCGTCTATTGGGACAGGATCCTCGTGAACGCCTCGCAGGTGACCAACCCCTCCATCGACCCGTTGCGCGAGCCGATGGAGACGACGGTGTTCCTCGGTCCCAAGGCGGTCAAGCCCGAGCGCGACGAGCGGGGACGGCTCAAAGACAATCTGCCGCCCCAGCTCAGATTGGAGACCCCCATCCTCTTTTCCGCGATGAGTTACGGCTCCATCTCCTACAACGCGCACGCGAGCCTTGCGCGCGCCGCCGAGGAGCTCGGCATCTGCTACAACACGGGCGAAGGCGGACTGCACCGCGACTTCTACCGGTATGGGAAGAACACCATCGTGCAGGTGGCGAGCGGCAGGTTCGGCGTGCACCGCGAATACCTCGAAGCGGCGGCGGCCATCGAGATCAAGATGGGGCAGGGCGCCAAGCCCGGCATCGGCGGGCATCTGCCCGGGGAGAAGATCACCGACGCCGTCTCCAACACCCGCATGATCCCGAAGGGGGTGGACGCCATCTCTCCCGCCCCCCATCACGACATCTATTCCATCGAGGACCTGCGCCAGCTCATCTATTCGTTGAAGGAGGCGACGGGGTACAAGAAGCCCGTCATCGTGAAGATCGCCGCGGTGCACAACGTGGCGGCGATCGCGAGCGGCATCGCGCGGAGCGGGGCGGACATCATCGCCATCGACGGCTTCCGCGGCGGGACGGGCGCGGCGCCCACCCGCATCCGCGACAACGTGGGCATCCCCATCGAGCTCGCCCTCGCGGCGGTGGACAGCCGTCTGCGGGAGGAGGGCATCCGCGACAACGTCTCCATCATCGCGGCGGGCTCCATCCGTTCGAGCGGCGACCTCGTGAAGGCGATCGCCCTCGGCGCAGATGCGTGCTATATCGGCACGGCGGCGCTCCTCGCCCTCGGGTGCCATCTGTGCAGGAGCTGTCATACGGGCAAGTGCAATTGGGGAATCGCGACCCAGCGCCCCGAGCTCGTCAAGCGGCTCAATCCCGACATCGGCGCCGAACGGCTCGTCGCTCTGGTCCGCGCATGGAACCGCGAATTGCAGGAGATGATGGGCGGGATGGGGCTCAACTCCATCGAGGCGCTGCGCGGCAACCGTCTGATGTTGCGCGGCGTGGGACTCACGGAGAAGGAACTCTCCGTTCTCGGCATCCGCCACGCGGGGGAATAGCATGAAAGCGATCTATGTGAACGAGGCATGGTGCCTCGGGTGCCATCTTTGCGAATACATGTGCGCGTTCGCCAACTCGGGAGAGACGGACATGGTACGCGCGCTCAAAGGACCCATCCATCCGCGCATCCGCGTAGAGGACGGGGAGAACGACGTGCATTTCGCCGTCAACTGCCGCCATTGCAGGGACGCGGTGTGCGTGAAGGGTTGCATCGCTGGCGCCCTGCGGCGGGAGGGGAACGGCGTAGTCGTCATCGACAGGGAGAAGTGCGTGGGCTGTTTCACCTGCGTGGCGCTGTGCCCGTACGGGGCGATCATGCCGGACGGGGAGGGCAAGGCGGCGCAGAAGTGCGCGCTGTGCACCGACAACCTCGCGGGCGAGCCGAGCTGTGCGGCGAACTGCCCCAACCGCGCCATCGTATTCGAGGACAGGGGGTAACGGCATGCGGTATGTACTGATCGGAAATTCCACGGCGGCGACCTTCGCGCTCGAAGGCATCCGCGCCGTCGATCGGGAGGGGAGCGTGGTCATCGTCTCCAAGGAGGAGCGTCCCGCCTACGGCAGACCGCTCATCTCCTATGTGCTCGGCGGGAAGATCTCTCCCGAGCGCGCCGCCTACCGCCCCGCGGACTTCTACGAGCGGATGAACGCCGAGGTGTTGCTCGGCGACCCCGCAATCAGGCTGGATCCCGCGGCGCGGGAGGTGCACCTTGCGAGCGGCAAGGTTTTACCCTATGATAAACTGCTCGTCGCGACGGGCTCCCATCCCGCCATCCCTCCCATCAAGGGATTGGAGACGGTGGAGAAGAAGTTCACCTTCATGACGATGGAGGACGCCCTCGCCCTCGGCAGAGAGGCTGCGGGGAAGCGCGTCCTCGTGGTGGGCGCGGGGCTCATCGGGCTCAAATGCGCGGAGGGACTCACGGGGACGGCGAAGAGCATCACCGTCGCCGACCTTTGCGACCGCGTCCTCCCCAACGTGCTTGACGCCCCCGCCGCCGCCATCGTGCGGCGTGTCGCGGAGGCGCACGGCGTCTCCTTCCGCCTCGGCGACGGGACGGAGCGCTTCGAAGGCAACACGGCATATTTCAAGAGCGGGGCGCGGACGGAGTTCGACCTCGCCGTGATCGCGGCGGGCGTGCGTCCCGCCACCGAGCTCGTGCGGGAGGCGGGGGGAGCTACGGACCGCGGCATCCTCGTCAACGAACGGCAGGAGACCTCCCTTCCCGATGTCTATGCGGCGGGCGACGTCTGCGAGAGCTTCGATATCTGTACCAAGCGGAGCCGCGTGCTCGCCATCCTGCCCAATGCGGCGATGCAGGGCGACTGCGCGGGGCGCAACATGGCGGGCGGGAAGGCGTCCTTTCTGAACGCGATGCCCGTCAACGCCGTGGGGCTGTTCGGCTCGCACATCGTCACGGCGGGCGCATACGAGGGAGAGAGCTATACCGAGGGGGAGGGAGACCGCTACAAGCGGCTGTTCTATGCGGACAATGCCCTGAGGGGCTTCATCCTCGTCAACTGCATCGAGGGAGCGGGAATCTATACCTCCCTGCTCCGCGACGGCGTTCCCCTCGACGAGGTGGACTTCGAGCGGTTGAAGCACGGTCCGTCGCTCGCGGCGTTCCCCCGCCTTGTGCGGGAGCGCAAGCTCACGAGGAGGCAATAGATGAAATTTTCGGCGCAGGGGATGGACCACAGAACGCTCAACGAGCGGGTGCGCGCCTCGGGCGACTCCCTCGCGGAGATCGCGGACTGCTTGGGTCAGAGATACATCGCGGCGGGGCTGAGCGGCAAGACGCTCCGCCTTTGGGGCACGCCCGGGAACGCGCTCGGCGCCTATCTGGACGGGTGCTCCATCGAGGTGTTCGGCAACGTGCAGGACGCGGTGGGCGACACGATGAACGACGGCACCATCGTGGTGCACGGGAACGCGGGCGACGCGCTCGGCTATGCCATGCGCGGCGGGAAGATCTTCGTCCGCGGGGACGTGGGCTACCGCGCGGGCATCCACATGAAGGCGTACAAGGACCACCGCCCCGTCATCGTGGTGGGGGGCGTCGCGGGCTCCTTCCTCGGCGAATATCAGGCGGGCGGCGTGCTCGTCGTGCTCGATCTCGATCGCGACCCCGCGGGCATCGTGGGGAACTTCTGCGGCACGGGCATGCACGGCGGGGAGATGTATCTGAGGTGCGCCGCCCTCCCGCACGCCCTTCCCGCACAGGTGCGGGCGGAGAGATTGGAGCGCGTGGAGGACCCCGAGATCTTGCAGATTCTCTCGGAATATGCCGCGGCGTTCGGCATCCCGTCCGCAGGGCTCGCCGAGGGACCGTATTTCCGTCTCACCCCGAATACCGAAAATCCCTATCGGCTTCTGTACACGAACAACTGAAAAGTCTTTGAAAACGTTTGACAACCGCGGCGGAATCGCCTATAATAGCGGGGAAAGGCAGAGAAGCGGAAGAGACGCGCGCAGGCCGCGGCACAGAGAGAGGGGCAGGCTGAGAACCCTTGCGTGGCGCGCACGGTATTCCCCCGCCAGCCGCCCCGCCGAACAGAACTTCAAGCGGAGCCGCGACCCGCGTTAAGGGAGAATGAGGCGCGCTTCGGCGCGCAAAGACGGGTGGTACCGCGAATCGCAACGCCCCGCCGAATCGGCGGGCGCGTTTTATTATTTTGCCGCGGAAGCGGAACGGGAGGTCGGAATGGAGACGGAAAACATCGAAGAAGAGGCACAGCGGGAGGCGGAAGAGGCGAGCTCCTCGCGCGCGCTGTACGAAGTGAAGATGAAGTTTTTGGGGCGCACGGGCAAGGTGACAGCGCTCCTCAAAGGCATGCGCGAGATCGCGGCGGAGCACCGCCCCGCCTTCGGCAAGCGCGTGAACGAGCTCAGGGAAAAGCTCGAGGGGATGTTCTCTTCCCTCGAAGAGCGCATGCGGCGGCGGGAAATGGAGGAGAAGCTCGCGGGCGAGCGCATCGACGTCACCATGCCGGGCCGGCGGCGGCAGCGCGGCGCGCTCCATCCCGTCACCCGCACCGCGTACGAGCTCATCGACATCTTCTCGGGCATGGGCTTCGAGGTGTTCGAGGGACCCGAGGTCGAGACCGACCACTACAACTTTACCGCCCTCAACACGCCCGCCGACCATCCCGCGCGGGACATGCAGGACACCTTCTATATCACGGACAGCATCCTGCTCCGCACGCAGACGAGCGCGGGACAGATAAGACTCATGGAGAAGAAGAGCCCGCCCATCAAGATGCTCTCGCCCGGGCGGGTGTTCCGTTCGGACGACGACGCGACGCATTCCCCCATGTTCCACCAGATGGAGGGGCTCGTCGTGGACAGGCACATCACGCTGTGCGACCTCAAAGGGATGCTCGACGAATTCGCCCGCGCGGAATTCTCCTCCTCGTCCAAGACGAGGCTCCGCCCCTCCTACTTCCCCTTCACCGAACCCTCGGTCGAGGTGGACGTGAGCTGCCATATCTGCGGGGGCAAGGGATGCCCTCTGTGCAAGGGGACGGGCTGGATCGAGGTGCTCGGCGCGGGGATGGTGAACAGGCGGGTGCTCGAAAACTGCGGCGTGGACCCCGACGCATATTCGGGCTTCGCGTTCGGCATGGGCATCGAGCGCATCGCCATGCTCAAATACGGCATCAACAACATCAAACTGCTCACCGAGAACGACACCCGTTTTCTCGAACAGTTCGAAGATTGAGGAGGGACGGAGATGAAAGTACCTTATTCGTGGCTGAAAGACTATGTGGATCTCGACATCCCGCCCGAAGCGCTCGAAGAGAAGCTCTTCTCCTGCGGCTTCGAGGTGGAGGAGCTCGTCTATCTCGGGAAGGACGTCGTGAACGTCGCCGTCGGGCGCATCGTCAAGTGCGAGAAGCATCCCGACGCAGACAGGCTCACCGTGTGCACGACGGACTGCGGCGTGCACGGGGTAAAGCAGATCGTCACCGCCGCGACCAACGTGTCCGAGGGGGCGCTCGTCCCCGTCGCGCTGGACGGCGCGACCGTCCTGCATGAGGGCGGCGTCGAGAAGATCAAGGCGGGGAAACTGCGCGGCGTGCTCTCGGAGGGCATGTTCTGTTCGGGCGAAGAGCTCGGCATCAACGACGATTTCTATGAGGGCGCCGAGGTGAACGGCATCCTCCTCCTCGATCCCGCCGACGCGAAGCCCGGGGACGACATCCGCCCCGTCGTCGGCATCGACGACTACATCTTCGATATCGCGGTGACGGCGAACCGTCCCGATTGCCAGAGCGTGCTCGGCATCGCGCGCGAAGTCGCCGCCGTGCTCAAAAAGCCCTTCCGCTATCCCGCGTTCGGCTTCGAGGGCGCGTGCGGGGAGGGAGACGTGACCGTCACGGTGGAGGAGCCCAAGCTCTGCCCGCGGTACATCGGGCACGCCGTGAAGAACGTCAAGATCGCGCCCTCCCCCCGCTGGATGCGCCGCCGCCTCGCCCTTCTCGGCATCCGCGGCATCTCTAACATCGTGGACATCACGAATTACGTCCTGCTCGAGATCGGCCAGCCGATGCACGCCTTCGACAGGCGTTCGCTGAGGGGCGGGAAGATCGTCGTGCGGCGCGCCGCAGCGGGGGAGAAGATCGTCACCCTCGACGAAAAGGAATTCACGCTCACGCCCGAAAACCTTCTCATCTGCGACGGCGAGCGGCCCGTCGCGCTCGCGGGCGTGATGGGCGGGCTGGACAGCGAGATCGAACAGGACACCTCCGAAGTGTTCTTCGAGGCGGCGAGCTTCGCGCGCGACAGCGTGAGAAAGACCTCCCGCGCCCTCGGGCAGAGGAGCGATTCCTCCGCCCGCTTCGAGAAGGGCGTCGATGCCCTCTGGACGCCCGACGCGGGCATGCGCCGCGCCCTCCGTCTCGTGCAGGAGCTCGGCTGCGGCACCCCCGTCGCGCACGGTGTGGACGCGCTCTCCGTCCCCGTCCGCAAGAGGACGGTCCGCACCTCGTACGCCGCCATCGACGGAGTGCTCGGCATCCGCGTCCCCAAGGAGGAGACCGACGATATTCTAAGGCGCCTCTTCTTCGAGATCGAGGGCGACGGCGAGACGTTCACCGCCACCGTCCCCCCGTGGAGGGAGGATGTGGACGGCTATCCCGACCTCGCGGAGGAGGTCATCCGCATGTACGGCTACGACCACATCGAGCCCACCTTTCTGGAACGGGCGACGGTCACGCACGGGGGGCTCACCGAGGCGCAGAGGACGGAGCGCAAATTCAAGGACGTGCTCCGCTATGAGGGGTACTGCGAGGCGTGCACCTATTCCTTCGGCTCGCCCAAGGATTTCGATCTCCTGCGCCTTCCCGCGGACGCGCCCGAGCGGCACGCCGTCTCCCTCCTCAATCCCATCGGGGAGGACCTCTCGGTGATGCGCACCCTCCTCACGCCCGCCATGCTGCAAAACGTCGTGCGCAACGTGCGGCGCGGCAACGAATCGGGCAAGCTGTTCGAGCTCGCCAACGTGTATCTCCCGCAAGAGCTTCCCTTGAAGGAGCTCCCCGAGGAGCGCAGACACCTCGCGCTCGCGCTGTGGGGGGAGGGCGACCTCTTCGACCTCAAAGGCGCGGTGGAGGCGATCGGGGAGACCTTCCGCGTGAAGTTCACCTTCGAACGCGGCGAACGCCCCTATCTGCACCCCGGCGTCACGGCGGTCGTCAAGGCGGGGGAGAGGGAGATCGGCACGATCGGCGAATTGCACCCCGCCGTGGCGGAGGCGCTCGCGCTCGAAAAGCGGGTCGTCCTCGGCGAGCTCGATTACGCCGCGCTCTGCCCGCTCTTCTCCTCCGAGACGGGCTACCGCAACCCGCCCGCTTTCCCCGCCATCTCGCGCGATCTCGCCGTGGTGGTGGACGAGGAAAAGACGTGCGCTGAGCTCGAAGCGTGCATCCTGCACGCGTGCAAGGCGGTGAAGCGCGCAGAACTCTTCGACGTCTACCGCGACGCGCGCATCGGCAGGGGAAAGAAGAGCATGGCGTTCCGCCTCCTGTTCGAGGCGGACGAGCGGGCGGAGAAGCCGCTCTCCCCCGAGACGGTGGACGGCTTCTTCAAGAAGATCGTGGGCAATCTTTCCCGCCTGTTGGGCGCCGAACTGCGCTGAGCAATTTCGCAAAAAGGGAGAAAAAGGATTGACAATCGTGTCGGTTTGTGTATAATGATAGGCGGACGAAATATTTTCGTCCGCCGTTTCATACTGATGAACAGAGGGAGAACATCATGCAGGAAGAAGAGCAGGAAGTGAAAGAGGGAGGCGTCACCTTCGGGGAGATCGTCCGCGTCGTCTTGAAAAAGATATGGTACGTCCTCGGCGCCTCGGCGCTGTGCACCATCATCGCCGTCCTCCTCGTGCACTTCGTCATCAACCCGGGCGCAGTCACCTACGCCACCACCTTCACGGTCCAATATCCCAACCGCGAGACGTTGCAGTATCCCGACGGGACCGAGTTCAACTATCAGGACTTCATCTCGGAGGAATTCCTCCTCGCCGCCAAGCAGTCGGACGAGAAATTCGCCGACCTCGACGTGGAGGGGATGATCGCCAAGGACGCATTCTCGGTCGGCATCGCCTCGCTCGAAAAGGTGCAGGACGGGGAGAAGCTCGAGGACACGGGCACCTACACCATCAGCGTGAAGGGCGGAAAATTCGAGAGCAAACAGCTCGCCTCGCAGTATCTTCGCGCGGTGGGCGAGCAGATCATCCTCCGCGTCAACGAATCCGTCGCCAAATTCGACAACGGGGTCAACCTCACGGCGTACGAGAACGCGCGCACCTTCTCCGAGAAGATCGACCGTCTCGTCGCCCAGAAGGACTACCTTTTGAGCCGCTACGATAACTTCATCACGGCGTACGGCGAGAACTACGAGGTCACGCTCGCGCAGACGGGCAGGACCATCCGCAGTTACCGCTCCGAGGTGGAGCTCGCGATGGATTCGCTCACCGAGCAGGTGCTCCGCTCCGACCTCGCAAACAACGGCTACCGCGGACCGACGGAGGGGGAGGACCTCGTCAGAATCACCATTCAGGAGCTCAAAGAGGAGCGCTCCGAGAACAGGCGCATCATTGCGGCGCTCCAATCCCGTCTCGACGATCTCTATACGATCTATAAGGCGGACTCTTCGAGCAGTTCCACCCTCGTGCCGCAGTTCGAGGCGTTCCACACGCAGATCGCGACGCTCACCACCCGCAACGAGCAGATCAATACCGAGCTCATCATCCGCTATGCCTCCATCGGGCAGGACTACCGTTACGATGCCGTCACCGATACCGAGGAGCTCTCGGAGCTCACGGAGGAACGCGGCGACCAAGCCGCCTTCGAGAAGCGGCTCAAAGAGCAGTACGATCTTTTGGCGGAACTCACCGAGACCTATCATTCGGTGGCGGTCAAGCTGTATGCGACGGAGTCGCAGGTGCGCTTCACCACCATGCAGGCGGTCACGGAGAGCGCGGGCGTGAGCGTGGCGCTCGTCGCCGTCGCGACCTTCGTCGTCGTGTTCCTGCTCGGCAGCGTCGTGGTGTACGCGGTGGATTGCTCCAAGCGGAACAAGGCGGCATCTCAGCCGCCGCAGGATACGGAGGGCCCCGAGGCATAATCGACGGGATTCGACCGAAAAACAGCAAACAGGATAGTCAATTGACCTCGCCGTCGGTTGACTATTTGTTTATCGCGAAGTATAATCGGGGGAAGAAAGCATCGGAGCGTTGGCATGCAGGAAGAGCAGACGGGCGTCTCCCTCTCGGAGATCGGGCGCGTTTTACGGAAGAGATCGGTCTTGATCGTGCTCCTTTCGATGATCGCGGCGGTCGTGGCGGCGGTCATCTTCGCGTTCTGGATCGACCCTGCGCGCGAGGACTTCGTCTTTGTTCTGCGGAACGGATATTCCCCTCCCGCGGACCTTGTCACGGGGGAGAACGTGCGCGCGGCGGCGTCCGACGCCCGCTTTGCCTCGCTCGATGTCGGCAAGATCGAGAAGGGCGCGACGTTCGGGCGCACCGAGACGGGCGGGACGCTCTCCCTCCCCGGCAGAGAGTTCCCCGACTTCGAGACGGCTTGGCGGTTCGCGGACGCGCTGGCGGAGGCGGCGGCGGAGCGTCAGGCGGCGGCGGAGGCGGCGGGCGGCACCTTCTTGCCCGACCGCGTCTATGGGGAAGTCCCCTTCGAGGAACAGCTGCTCCTTCTCTCCGAGGAGAAGGAGGCGCTTTTAAGCCGCGTGGACGAGTGGATCCGCCTGCTTGGCGGGAGCTACGTCGCGGGCGGGAGCACGCTTGCGGCGGTGCGCGCGGAGCTTCTCGTCACCTATGCGGACAGCGTCGCGCGGTCGCTCTCGGAGGAGCTCGCGGAGAGCTGTTACGCCCCCGTGAAGTTTCTGGCGGAGCGCAGGGCGCGCCTTACCGCCGAATACGAACAGAACACGCGCGCCGCGGCGGCGGTCGGCGTGGCGGGAGAGACGCTCGCGGGACTTCTCGCCCGCAATGCGTACATCGACTATTATTTGGAGAACACCCTCACCGAGGACGCCTCGCGGGCATTCGCCGCGCGGATCGAGACGGAGCGCGCCTCGCTCGCGGCGGCGGAGGAGCGCGTTTCCGCGCTCGCGTCCGAGCTGTACGGGGAAGAGCTCGCGCGCTACACCGTTGAGAGCGGCGAGCGCAAGGGGGGGATCTCCCCCGTGCTCGCGGCGGCGGGCGCCTTCCTCCTCACGGCGGTAGTCTGCGTCGTCGCCTTTACGGCGGCGGAGCGCAGGCGGGAGGGCGGTTGATACGGAGGGAGAAGAATGATCGCTTTTGCGGCGCTGCGCTTTACGGAGGACGAGAATCTGCGCGACCGCGTGTATTGGTACCTCGGCGAGGGCTTGAAGGAGGGGGAGCGGGTGCTCGCCCCCGTCGGTCCGCATGACAGGCTCCAACGGGCGCGGGTGGAGCGCACCCTCCTCGCGGAGGCGGAAAACGCCCCCTATGACATCCGCCTCATGAAGAAGGTGGCGGCGCGGGACGGGGCGCGCGTCCTCGCGGCGGGGGGAGTGCGCTGTGTGGAGCTGGGCGGCGTGCGGTACGACGACCGCCACTATACGCGGTTCGGGCGGGTGCTGTACGCGGAGGAGGAGCCCGAGGGGGAAGAACTTGCCGCCTACGGCGTGAAGAGGACGGTGCGGACGGACCGCCCCGACGGGGAGACGATGCGCCGCATCCTCGGCGCGCCCTGCGTGCTCGTCACGGGGGCGGGAGCGGCGGAGGTCTGTTCCCTTCTCCTCGCGCTCGCGCGGCGGGAGGAGGACGCCGCGGAGAGGGCACGCGCGCTCGGATTGGAGGAGAAAGAGATCGAAGGATTGCGGCAGCGTCTCATCGGGCCGCAGGGGAGAGACCAATGAAGAAAATTTTGATGATCGCGACGGGCGGGACCATCGCGTCCCGTCCCACCGAAGCGGGGCTGGCGCCCGCCATTTCCCCCGAGGAGCTCGTCGCCTATGTGCCCGAGATCGCAGGGTGCGCCGAGGTGCATACCATACAGCCCTTCTGCCTCGACAGCACCAACCTCTCGCCCGCCCATTGGCTGACGCTCGAGCGGGCGATCGAGGAGAACTATGCCGCCTTCGACGGCTTCGTCATCACGCACGGGACGGACACCCTCGCCTATACGGCGGCGGCGCTCGGCTATCTCGTGCAGAACAGCCCCAAGCCCATCGTTTTGACGGGTTCGCAGAAGTCGGTGTACCTGCGCGATACCGACGCGCGCAGAAATCTCGCCGACGCCTTCTTCTACTGCGCGGACGGCGGCGCATGCGGTGTGAAGGTGGTGTTCGACGGCAACGTCATCCTCGGCTCCCGCGCCCGCAAGACGCGCACGCGGAGCTTCAACGCCTTTTCGAGCGTGGACTATCCCCCCGTCGCCGTCATGCGGGACGGCGCGCCGTACTACTTCATTCCCCCTTCGCCCGCGGGCGGGGCGCCCTCGTTCTACCGCGCGCTCGACCGCAACGTGTTCGTGCTCAAACTCATCCCGGGCATCCGCGCGGACGTATTCGACTATCTCGACCGCGCTTGCAACGCCCTCATCGTGGAATCCTTCGGCGCGGGCGGACTCCCCGATTACGGGGACGGCGAGCTCTTGGCGCGCGTGAAAGCGTTCGCGGCGGAAAAGCCCGTCGTGTTCGCCACGCAGGTGGAGCGGGAGGGGAGCTCGCTCGATACCTATGAAGTGGGGCGCAAGCTCCGCTCGATCGGGCGGGTGCTCGAAGCGCGCACCATGACGTTGGAGGCGACGCTCTCCAAGCTCATGTGGCTGCTCCCGCAGGCGCGGGGGGAGGAGCTCGAACGCAGATTTTACGAGCCCGTCGATCACGACCTTCTGTGAGGCGGAGCTTGGAAAGACCCATGCGGGCGCGCCGCGGCAAATGCCGCGGCGCGCCCGCATTTTTGTGCGTCCGCTGTGTGCGTCCCGACCCCTCCGAGAGGGGGCGGCGGGAGAAATCTGCGAAAAAACACATAGAAATTTCCGTCTTGCGCACATTGTGCATAGGAGGAAATTATGAAGAAGATTTTGGCAATCGGCGCGCTGGCGATTGCGCTCACCGCAACCGCCGCCACGGGCGTCACGGCGTACGTCGCCCGCCCGCGGGAAGCCGAAACAGCGCAGACCGCCGTTCTTCCCGCCGCGGTGCTCCGTCAGGGGAGTACGGGCGGCGAGGTGAAAGAGGTACAGCGCAGACTGAAACAATGGGGCTACTACACGGGCGCGGTGGACGGCGTGTTCGGCGCGGCGACGCGTCGCGCGGTCATCGCCTTCCAAAAGAAGAACGGGCTCACCGCCGACGGCGTCGTGGGCAAGGCGACCTTCAAGGCGCTCGGCATGAACGAGTCCTATCAGGCGCTCGACGGAAAGAGTCCGTCGTCGGGCGCTTCGTCGCAGTACACCTCGTCCGACCTCTATCTCATGGCGAAGGCGATCTACGCCGAGGGAAGAGGGGAGAGCTACACGGGACAGGTTGCGATCGGCGCGGTCATCATGAACCGCGTGCGGAACGCTTCCTTCCCCAACACCGTTGCGGGCGTCATCTATCAGAAGGGCGCGTTCACGGCGGTCGCCGACGGGCAGATCAACCTCGAACCCGACCAGACGGCGTATAACGCCGCCCGCGACGCGATGAACGGTTGGGATCCCACATACGGGTGCATCTATTACTACAATCCCGCCGTCGCGACGAGCGCGTGGATCTTCAACCGTCAGACGGTCACGGTCATCGGCAAGCATGTCTTTGCCATATAAGGAGGAGAGATGAAAAAGAATATCGGAACCAACGTATCGAGCGGCGCGAAGAAGGTGGAACGCGTGGAAGAGCTTACGCCGCAGGACGCGAACGCCAAGAGCGCTCCCGCGCCCGCGCCCAAGAAGAAGCGCACGTCGTCCAAGCGGCAAGCCGCCGTCAAACGGGAGAAAAAGGCAGCCGACCGCCGCGTGGAAGCCGCCCGCGCCCGCGCGGGGAAGAAGGAGCAGAAGCTCGAAAAGAAGGCGGAATTGAAGGCGAAGAAGCTGGAAAAGAAGGCGGCTCTCAAAGAGCAGAAGCTCGAAAAGAAGCGCGCCCTCGCGGAGCGCAAGCTCGCTAAAAAGGAAGCCCTTCAAAGGAAGAAGACGGAGCGCGCCGAGAAGAAGGCGGAGAGAAAGGCGGCGCTCAAAGAACGCCGCGTGGAGCGCCGCGCCGAGAAGATCGCCCGCAGGGAGCTCTTGAAAAACGAGACGAAGGCGGAGAAGGAGAAGCGCATCGCCCGCGAGAAGCGGGAGCACGCCGCCCTCCGCCGCAGAAAGGCGGAGGCGCGGGAGAAGGCGCGCGCCGACAGACGGCAGGCGCGGGAGAATGCGCACGCGAGAAAGGCGGAGGAGAGGAAGCACAAGCGCGAACAGAGGACGGAGCGCAGACGGCACGCGCCCGGGTTCGGCGGCTGGCTCGCCGCGGTCATCTCGCTCGGCACGGCATGCCTCGCCCTCGCGACGGTGGTCACGGCGGGCGCCATCCGCATGAACGACATCACCGTGGACGTGGAGGGCGGCTACCGCTCCACCCTGTATGAGATGGTGTCCGTCTCCGAACAGCTCGACGACGATCTGTCCAAGCTCCGCGTCTCCTCGGGCTCCAACGAGCAGAGGAAGCTCCTCACCGACATTCTGGTGGACGCGGCGCTCATGGAGAGCGCGCTCGAGCGCATCCCCGTGGACAACGCGACGTCCACCGACATCTCTGCGTTCGTGAACGGAACGGGCTCGTATGCGCGCACCCTCCTCGGAAGGATCGCCGCGGGCGGCACGCTCACGCCCGCCGAAAAGGAGCGCGTCGCACAGCTCTATGAGATCAACGATAAGCTCTACAACGAGCTCAACACGCTCGCGACGACCATGACGGCGGGAGAGCTCCGCGCCTTCCTCGGCGGCAACGGGCCCATCGCGGACCGCTTCGGCGAGCTGGCGCAGGGCACCAAGGAAGAACCCCGCGAGACGGAGGAAGCCCCCTTCGCGGATGAGGGGAACGTCGGCGAGAACGCGCTTTCTTCCCTTCCCGAGATCGCGCAGTCGGAGGCGGAGGAGCTCGCGCGGAAGTACTTCGAGGCGTATCACATGGCCGAGGTGCGCTTCGCGGGCGAGACGGTGGCGGCGGCGTCCTGCTACAACTTCACCCTCATCGATGAGAACGGGTTGGAGATCTACGCCCAGATCACCAAAAACGGCGGGAAGCTCGCCTTCTTCGACACCTATGAGGCGTGCACGCAGAAGAATTTCGACCTCGAAACGTGCGACGCGATCGCCCGCGAATATCTCGCGGGGCTGGGCATCGCCGACGTGGAGGCGGTATGGCTGTCCGACGGCGGCATGGTCGCCAACCTCACCTATACCACCGTGCGGGAGGGCGTGCGCGTCTATCCCGAGATCATCCGGATCCGCGTCTGCGAAGAGAAGGGACGCGTGGTCGGCATGGACGCGCGCGGATACCTTCTCAACGCGCGGGAACGCTCCTTCGGGGCGGCGATGGACGAGAGCGAGGCGCGCGCCCGCCTCTCGGAGGGATTACAGCCGTACGCCGTGCATCTCGCGCTCATCCCCGTGGACGGCAGAGAGGTGCTCGCCTATGAGTACGGTTGCACCTACGGCGAGGACGAATATATCGTCTATCTCGACGCGCAAACGGGCGAAGAGGTGCAGGTGTTCCGCGTCCGTACGAGCGCAAGGGGCAGCTATCTGAGATAACGCCCGATCGACAAACAGAAAGGGGACCCCGCCCGCGCTGATGCGCGGACGGGGTCCTGCGTTTTGGGAGGGATTTTTGCGGAGTTCGGCGCAAACGCTTGTCAAAAACGGGCATTTGTATTACAATATCGGTGTGACGGAGGGGACCGATGTTTCATGTCGTACTCGTAGAGCCCGAGATTCCGCAGAACGCGGGCAACATCGCGCGGACGTGCGCGGCGACGGGGTGCGTACTGCATCTCGTGCGCCCGCTCGGCTTCGAGCTCTCGGATAAATACCTCAAACGGGCGGGATTGGACTATTGGAGGTATGCGGACGTGCGCGTGCACGACGACCTCCCCGCGGCGCTCGCCTCCCTCGGCGGGGCGCCCATCCGCCTCTTCACCACCAAGGCGCCCCGCGTCTACACCGAGGCGGACTACCCCGAGGGCTGTGCCCTCCTCTTCGGCAAGGAGACGGCGGGTCTGCCTGAGGAATTGCTCGTCGCGCATGCGGAGGACTGCGTCCGAATCCCCATGCGCGAGGGACTGCGCTCGCTCAACCTCTCCAACACCGTCGCGATCGCGGTGTACGAGGGCTTGCGCCGCCACGACTTCGGCGGTCTCGCCCGCGCGGGCGCATTGCACCGCCTGTCATGGGAGGGGAGAGGCGGCTCGCCGTCCTCCTCTGCGCGGCGTTCTTCGTGCTCTATGCCGCCGCCCTGTTCCCGCCGCTCGCGGCG
>CANPXX010000002.1 GCA_947587085.1 uncultured Clostridia bacterium
ACGCCCGACGCCATCGAGGCGATCGCGGAGATCTCCGAGGAGATCAACCTCACGAGCGAGGACATCGGCGCGCGCAGGCTGCACACCGTCATGGAATATCTGCTCGAAGACATCTCCTTCAACGCGGGCGGCGGCGATTATCCCGTCATCCCCGTGGAGATCGACCGCAAGTACGTCGAGGAACATCTGTCCAAGATAACGAAGGACCGCGATCTCAAAAAATACGTGCTGTAAAGGGTTGCCCTCCTGCGGGAGGGCGGCAAAGGGGAATGCAAATGGATTCGGAACGGTTTCGCGCGCTCACGGCGCGCGCGGAGGAGGGGGACCCCGTCGCGCAGTACGACCTCGGGGTCGCCTATCAGCGCGGGGACGGCACCAAGGCGGACATGAAGCTCGCCGTCCGCCTCTGGGAGAAGTCCGCGCGCGCGGGCTATGCGCCCGCACAGTACAATCTCGGCGTGGCGTACGAGCACGGCGCGGGCGTGAAGGAGGACCTTGCGCGCGCGGCGGAGTACTATGCGAGCGCCGCCGCCGTACGGTTCGGACCCGCCGAATACAACCTTGGCGCGTGCTATCTCTATGGCAGGGGCGTCCCGCTCGACCCGAAGAAGGGGGTGGAGCTGTGGACCGCCGCCGCGGGGCACGGCTTCCGCGCCGCACAGGACGCCATCGATCGGCTCGCCGCGAACATTCAGGAATATAAGGCTACCGCTCCGAAGCCGGAGGAGAAACCATGATCTCCGTACCCAAGGGATGCAAAGACGTGTTGCCCTCCCGCACGCCGCTGTGGCAGTATGTGGAGGAGAGGGCGAGAAGGACGGCGGAGCGCTATGCGTTCCGCGAGATCCGCACGCCCGTGTTCGAGCACACCGAGCTCTTCGCGCGCGGCGTGGGCGACACGACGGACGTCGTCACCAAAGAGATGTACACCTTTCTCGACAAGGGGGGCAGGTCGGTCACCCTCCGCCCCGAGGGGACGGCGGGCGTGGCGCGCGCCTTCGTGGAGAACGGGTTGCAGGGCGGCGTCCTGCCCTTCAAGGCGTATTATCTTTGTTCCGCCTACCGCTATGAGCGCCCGCAGGCGGGGCGGCTGAGGGAGTTCCACCAATTCGGCGCGGAGCTGTACGGCTCCGCCGAGCCGCAGGCGGACGCCGAGATCCTCTGCTTCGCGCACGCTTTTTTGCGGGAGCTCGGGCTCCGCAACTTCACCCTCAAACTCAATTCCATCGGATGCCCTTCCTGCCGCGCCGCCTATCAGGAGGCGCTGAGGGAGTATTTCCGCCCCCGCCTCGGCGAGATGTGCGAGGATTGCAGAGCGCGCTTCGGGAAGAATCCCATGCGCATGCTCGATTGCAAGGAGGAGGGGTGCAAGGCGATCGCGGCGGGCGCGCCCCGCGTGCTCGACTATCTTTGCGACGATTGCCGTGCCCACTTCGGGGAGGTGCAGTCCCTGCTTCGCGCCGCGGGCGTCCCCTTCACGGTGGACCCCGCCATCGTGCGCGGGCTGGACTATTACAGCCGCACCGTGTTCGAATTCGCGACGGACGCGGCGGGCGCGCAGGGGACTCTGCTCGGCGGGGGGAGATACGACGGATTGCTCTCCCAGCTCGGGGCGAAGCCCACGCCTGCCGTCGGGTTCGGCGTGGGGTTGGAGCGCCTTCTCATGGTGATGGAGGCGGAGGGCGCCGAGACGCCCGCTCCGCCCGCGGCAGATTGCTATCTCCTCGGCATGGACGCCCCCTCGCGGACGCGCGCCTTCCTGTTGGCGGAGGAGCTGAGGCGGGAGGGAATCTCCTGCGAGACCGACCTCATGGCGCGCAGCGTGAAGGCGCAGTTCAAGTATGCCGACAAGGCGGCGGCGCGCTACGTCGTCGTCATCGGCGAGGAGGAGCTTTCAAGCGGCGAAGCGGAGGTCAAGGACATGCGCGCCTCCCGCTCGGAGCGCGTAAAATTCGGCGGACTTGCACAATATTTGAAGGGAGGCAAACGATGAAGATAAGACAGGTCAGCGGCGGGGAGCTCGAAGCGCTCGCGAAGGGCGAGAAGAAGGTCGTATGCGATTTCTGGGCGAAGTGGTGCGGTCCGTGCAGGATGCTCTCCCCCGTTCTGGAAGAGGTCGCGGAGGAATTTTCGGAGAAGGCGGAGTTCGTGAAGCTCGATATCGACGCGGACACCGAGGCGGCGATCGCATACGGCGTCTCGTCCATCCCCGCCCTCCTCGTGTTCGAGGCGGGGGAAGCGGTCGCGACGAGCGTCGGCTATTTGCCCGAGGAGGAGCTTCGGGCGTTCCTGTCCGAAAATCTCTGACGGCTTGCGCAAAAATTTTTTCGCAGCGGGCAGACTCCCTTCTCAAACAGTTGCAAAAGGGAGCGCCCCGCGCTATAATAGTTCCGATCGAATATTCTTTGGGGCGGAGTGAAAGTCTCCACCGGCAGTACAGTCTGCGAAGAAGCGTTGCTTCCCGAACGGGTGCGATTCCCGTACCGACGGTCATAGTCCGGATGAGAAAAGAGGTGTCGCTCCGCGTCTTTGCGGAGCGTTTTTTTCAAAGAATATCCGAAAAAATCTTTTTCGAGGTGTTCTTATGACCAAGACCCGTCACCGCTCTTTGCGCTTCTCCGCGACCGACATCGCCTATATGGCGCTCTTCACCGCGCTCGCGTTCGCGGTCACCTTTCTCGAATTTCCCCTCTTCCCCGCGGCACCCTATCTCAAACTCGACTTCGCGAACGTGTTCTTCCTCATCGAGGGGTTCATCTTCGGACCGGTGCAGGCGGTGCTCTCCATCGTCGTGAAGGAGCTCTTGTGCTTCGCCAAGACGTCCACGGGCGGGGTGGGGGAGCTCGCCAATCTCATCATGTCGGCGTCGTTCATCCTCATCCCCTCCGTCGCCTACCGCTTCCGCAAGGGACGGGGCTGGGTGGCGCTGTATCTCGTCTGCGCCTGCGCGTTGCAGATCGCGGTTAGCCTCCCCGTCAACCGCTACATCAATTTCCCCTTCTTCATGGGGGAGGGCGCCGAGAGCGCCTTCGCGGGCGCGTGGGGCTTCGTGCTCGCCTTCAACGCCGTCAAGGGCGTGCTCGTCTCCCTCATCGTCCTGCTCCTGTATAAGCCGCTCTCCAAGCTCATCAAGGAGACCCGCCGAAGGGTGCGGCGGCGCAGGGAGCAGGGAAGGGAGCACGGCGAAAGCGCGCAAGAGATGCGGGACGCGCAGGACGTTGAGGAGGCAGAGCGGGAGGAGAGCTGACTTGCCCGCGGGAAAATGTGCGCTCCCGCGCACAAAACTCTTGCAAAAACGCGCCGTATGCGGTATAATATCCGCGTATGGCGATTTTTTATTCCCGTTCGGCGGAGGAGACCCGAAGCTGGGCGGAGGGGTATGCCCGCACCCTGCGGCAGGGGGACGTCGTCCTCCTCGAGGGGGAGATGGGCGCGGGAAAGACGGTGATCGCGCAGGGAATCGCGCGCGGACTCGGCGTACGGGAGGAGGTCACGAGCCCCACCTACGCCTATGTGAACGAGTACGGCGGGCTGTTCCACTTCGACTGCTACCGCGTCGCGGACGAGGCGCAGGCGTACGCGCTGGGGCTCGCCGACTACTTTGAGCGGGGCGGCATCTGCCTCGTGGAATGGGGAGAAAATATCCGCTCTCTTCTGCCTGCGGGCGCAAAGACGGTGCGCATCGCGGGAAGCGGAGAGGGCGTTCGGGAGATACGGTATTGAACTTTTTGGCGATCGATACGAGTGGGAAGCGGCTGGTCGCGGCGGCGGCGCGGGGAGAGCGGGCGGAGATCGTCCGCTTCGAGAGCGAGTTCCGCCACTCCGTGCTGCTCGCGGAGGCGATGGAGGAGGCGCTCGGGCGGGTCGGGCTGCGTCCCGCGGCGTGCGATTTCTTCGCCTGCGTGACGGGTCCCGGTTCGTTCACGGGCATCCGCATCGGCGTCTCCACGGTGAAGGGACTCTGCTTCGCCTTGGACAAGCCCGCGCTCGGCGTCACCTCGCTCGATTGCCTCGCATATGCTGAAGAGGAGCGCGACAAGGTCGCCGTCATCGACGCGGGTCACGGCAACGTGTACGCCAAGGGATACGGCGCGGGGCGGGAGCTCGCCGCCGCCCACTATCCCTTCGGAGAGGTGCAGGCGTTTGCCGCCGCCCACGGGTGCAAGCTCGTGGATGAGCGTGCGGACGGCGCGGAGGGATTGCTCCGCGCGGTGCGTGCGAACGCCGCGCTGGCGGGTCCCGCCCGGTCGCTCGCCGCAGAGTATCTCAGGCGCTCTTCCGCGGAGGAGGGACGATGAACGGCAGAACGTGGACGTTCGACGATCTCGACGGGATCGCCGCCCTCGAAGCGGAGTGCTTCTCCGACCCGTGGTCGCGGCGCATGCTCGCCGAGAGCTTGCTCTCGGAGCGCTTCTACGGGGTCTTGCTCGAAGAGGAGGGCGAGCTCGCGGGGTACGGCGGGATCGCCTTCGCCGCCGACGAGGCAGAGATCGAACTCGTGGCGGTGCGGGAGATGTTCCGCCGCTGCGGGCGGGGGAAGAAGATCGTGGAGGACCTCATCGCCGCCGCGCGGGAGCGGGGCGTGAAGCGGGTCTTTTTGGAGGTGCGCGTCTCCAACGCGGGCGCGCAGATGCTCTATCTGAAATGCGGATTCCGCGGGCTGTACTGCCGCACGCGCTACTATCCCGACGGGGAGGACGCCATTGTGATGACGAGGGAGCTCGGTTGATTTCCTATCTTCGGCGGGGCGAGGGGAGAGACCTCGTGTTTTTGCACGGCTACCTCGCCTCCAAGGAGAGCTTTTACCCGCAGATCGAAGAATTTTCCCGCCGCTACCGCGTGACGGCGCCCGACTTCCCCGGCATGGGCGGGGCGGAGCCGCTTCCCGCCGCGTGGTCGGTGGACGACTATGCGGATTGGACGGAGGAAGCGCTCTCCTCCCTCGGCGTGAAGGACGCCTACGTCATCGCCCACTCCTTCGGCGGGCGGGTCGCGGTGAAGCTGCTCGCGCGGGGGGTGTTCGAGCGTGCCGCCCTCGTGGGGTGCGCGGGCATCGTGAAGAAGCGCACCGCGCTCTACCGCGCAAGGGTGGGGACATACCGCCTCGTGAAGAAGTTCGCGCCCGCCTTCGCGGAGCGCCGCTTCGGGAGCCGCGAATACCGTTCGCTCTCCCCCCTCATGCGGGAGAGCTATAAAAAGATCGTGAACGAGGATCTGAGGGAGACGGCGCGCAGGATAGACCGTCCCGTCCTCTTTCTCGTGGGAGACGAGGATAGGGAGACGCCGCTCGCCTCCGCCAAAATTTACCAATCGTGCGTGAAGGGCTCCCGCCTCGTCGTATTGCACGGCTGCGGGCACTTCGCGCATCTGGATTCGCCGCTTGCGTTCCAGCTTGCGGTAGAGGAGTTTTTCCGATGATATCCGTACTTACTTGGACGATCTGCGCCATCCTTTCGGCGGTCTTTGCCGCCCTCCTTTCGGCGGCGTCTTTGCCCCTTCTCGGCGTGCTTCAACAGGAGGGGTACGGCGGGCGCGCCTTCCTCCGCTGGTATTACAGGCGGGGGAACCTCCTCTGCAAGCGGTATACCCTCCTTGCGCTCTCCCTCGTCTCTCTCGGCGCGCTCTTCGCGCTGTGCTTCTCCTTCGCGGGCGCGGAGATCGCCGTCCTTCTCGGCGCTTTCGCCTACGCCGCGGTGTGCGCGCTCTTCCTGTTCGCCTCCCGCCGCGCGCTCAAAGTCCCGCTGCGCTTCACCCGCCGCGCGGTGCGCCTTTTCGTCTGCTATGCGCTCCTCCTTCTCGCCGCGGTCTTCGGCGCGGAGACGGGGCTCAGCTTCGCCGCCGAGGCGATCGGGACCGACCTCGCCCGCCTCCTTCTCCGCACCGCGCCCATGGGGCTCATGCCCTTCCTCCTCCCCGTCTTGCTCTTTTTGGCGGGGACGCTGATGAAGGGGTTCGAGATTCCCCACGAACGCGCCTTCGAGCGGCGGGCGGCGGCAGCGCTCGCCGCTTCGCCCTGCGTGAAGGCGGGCGTCACGGGCTCCTTCGGCAAGACGAGCGTCAAGCGCTTCGCCGAACAGATTCTCTCCTCACGCTTCCGCGTGATCGCCACGCCCGCCTCCTTCAACACCCCCTCGGGCGTCGCCCGCACGGTGAACGGGACGGGGTGCGACTGCGACGTCTTTCTCGCGGAGATGGGCGCGCGGCGGACGGGGGACATCGGTGAGCTGTGCGACATGGTGCGTCCCACGGCGGGCGTGGTGACGGGCGTGTGCCCCCAGCATCTCGAGACGTTCGGCTCCATCGAGGCGATCGTCCGCGAGAAGGGGGAGCTCGCGCGCGCCGTCCAAAGACCGGTGCTCGGCGCCTCCGCCGCGATGATGGACAGGGAGGGCGCCCTCCTCGAGGGGAGAGATTTCGGCGCGGAGAACGTCGTCTGCGGGACGGACGGCATCCGCTTTGATCTCTTCCTCGGCGGCAAGCGCTTCCCCGTCCGTTCGCCGCTCCTCGGCAGACATGCGGCGGAAGATCTCGCGCTCGCTTCGGCGCTCTGCCTCACCCTCGGCATGGAGGCGGAGGAGATCGCCGCCGCCCTGCCCCTCGTCGAGTCCGTCCCGCACCGTCTGCAAAAGCTGGAGAGCGGCGGCGTCACCGTGCTGGACGACAGCTACAACGCCAACCCCGCGGGCGCGGAGGAGGCGGTGCGCGTCCTGCGGCTGTTCGGCGGGAAGAAGTACGCCGTCACGCCGGGCATCGTGGAGCTCGGCGCGCTCGAAGAGAGCGGGAACAACGCGCTCGGCGCCCTGCTCGCGGGGCTGGACGGCGTCATATTGGTGGGGGAGACCCTCGTCCTCGCCGTGCGGCGGGGGTATCTCGCGGCGGGCGGCGACGAGGCGAAATTGCGCGTCGTGCCCACGCTGGACGGCGCGAAGGACATCCTCGCGGCGGAACTCGGCGCGGGGGACTGCGTGCTCTTCCTCAACGATCTGCCCGATAAGTATCTGTGAATCCCGCCCGTAGCGGGGACCGAAGAAGCACCGAAGCGGAAAAATTTGCGCGGAGGTGTTTTTTTATGGAACAGACGGTGGGCGTATTCTTCGGGGGAAGGTCCAACGAGCGGGAGATCTCCGTCATCACGGGGATGCTCGCGGTCAATCTGCTGTGGGAGAGCGGGCGGCGGGTGCTCCCCGTCTATCTCCCGCCCGAGGGGGGGATGGCGACGGCGAAGAATTTGCGCCGCGTGGAGGACATCGCAAGGGGACGGCGGCTTCTGCCCGTCCGCATGGAGCGGGGCGGGGTCGCGGTCGGGCGGCGGCACATCGCGCTCGGGTGCGCCCTCAACTGCTGTCACGGCGGCATGGGGGAGGACGGCACCCTCGCCGCGCTCTTCGATTGGTACGCGATTCCCTCCGCCTCGCCCTCCCTTCCCCTCTCGGCGGTGTTCATGGACAAAGAGCTCACCAAGATCGCGGCAAGGGGGCTGGGCGTTCCCGCGGCGCGCTCCTTCTGCGTGCGGGAGCGGCGGTGGGCGGAGGCGCGGGAGGAGGTACTCGCCGAAGCCGCCCGCTTCGGCTATCCCGTCATCGTCAAGCCCGTGCGGTTGGGTTCGAGCATCGGTGTCAAGGTGGCGCGCGGGGAGGAGGAGCTCGTTCTCGCCCTCGCGCTCGCCTTCTCGCTGGACGGTGCCGCCCTCGTGGAGGAGTACTTCCCCGACAGGCGGGACATCAACTGTGCCGCTTACGCCCGCGGGGGAGAGATCGTGCTCTCCCCCCTCGAGGAGGTATTCTCGGACGGAGACCTGCTCAGCTTCCGCGAGAAATACGAGGCGCCCGCCAAGCGGAGCGAGCTCCCCGCGCGCCTTCCCGAGGCGGTGGCGGAGGGCATCCGCGAGAGCACGCGCCGCATCGCCGAGGCGTTCTCCCTGCGCGGCGTGGTGCGCGCCGACTTCCTCGTGACGGGCGAGAAGTACTACTTCAACGAACTCAACGCGGTGCCGGGATCGCTCGCGGGGTATCTCTTCTCGGATTCCATGATCGGCTGCCGCGACTTTTTGTCGGGGCTCCTCGGCGAGGCGAAGCTCCCCGCGGAGAAGAAGCTCGTGCAGTCGGGCATCCTCTCCTCCCCCGTCTTTGCGGGCGGGAAGGGGAAGCGCAGGTAGCCGAAAAAATTTTCGCTCCGCGGGGGACGAGAGGTTGCGCGCGGAAAAAAAGTATTGTATAATATTGCAAAAGGAGAACGGTATGAAGATCGAGATGCGCACGCCGCTCGTCGAGATGGACGGCGATGAAATGACCCGCGTGCTGTGGGGATGGATCAAGGAGATTCTGATCGCTCCGTACGTCGCGCTCAAAACGGAGTATTACGACCTCGGGCTCGTCCGCCGCGACGAGACGGAGGACGCGGTGACGGAGCAGAGCGCGCTCGCCGCGAAGCGGTACGGCGTCGCCGTCAAGTGCGCCACCATCACGCCCAACGAGGAGCGGAGGAAGGAGTACAGCTTAAAGCGGCTGTGGAAGAGCCCCAACGGCACCATCCGCCGCATTTTGGACGGGACGGTGTTCCGCGCCCCCATCCTGTGCGAGGGCATCCGCCCGTATATCCCGACGTGGAAGAAGCCCATCGTGCTCGCCCGCCACGCCTATGGCGACGTGTATTCCGCCGTGGAGGCGCTTGCGGGGGAGGGCGAGGAGGTGTATCTCGTCTCCGAGCGGGAGGGGAAGGAGACCTCCCGCCTCCTCGTGCACGGCTTCGATGGCGCGGGCATGGTACAGGCGATGCACAACACGGAGCGGTCCGTCCGCTCCTTCGCGCACGCCTGCATGCGGTACGCGCTCGACGAGGGTCTCCCCGTCATGTTCGCCGCCAAGGACACCGTCTCCAAGGTGTACGACGGCAGGTTCAAAGAGATCGTGTGCGGCGTGTTCGAGGAATACCGCGCCGCCTTCGAGGAGAGGGGGCTCACCTTCCTCTATACCCTCATCGACGACGCCGTGGCGCGCATGGTGCGGTCGGAGGGGGGAATCCTGTGGGCATGCAAGAATTACGACGGCGACGTGATGAGCGACATGGTGGCGACCGCCTACGGCTCGCTCGGCATGATGACTTCGGTGCTCGTCTCGCCCGACGGCGTCTATGAATACGAGGCGGCGCACGGCACCGTCACGCGGCATTACCGCAAGTACCTCGCGGGGGAGGAGACCTCCACCAACCCCGTCGCCACCATCTTCGCATGGACGGGCGCGCTTGCCAAGCGCGGCGAATTGGACGGACTCCCCGCGCTCACCGCCTTTGCGAAGCGGTTGGAGCGCGCCACCATCTCCGTCATCGGGGAGGGGCGTATGACGGGGGACCTCATCCCCCTCTTCCGAAGGGAGGGCGTTCAGCCCGTCAAGCTCGAATCGCGGGAATTTCTGAGGGCGGTCGCGGAGCGGCTGTAAGGCGGCGGACGGCGAATTTTTTCGTATCCGCTTGACACCCCGCGCGAAGTGTGATATGCTCTTGTCAGCATCCGACCCCGCCATAAAGCGCGGGAATGCGGAAAAGGAGAGGAAGAAATGGAAAAGAAGAATCCCTATGCAGGCACCAAGACAGAGAAGAATCTTTGGGAGGCGTTCGCGGGCGAGTCGCAGGCGCGCAACAAGTACACCTACTTTGCGTCGGTCGCAAAGAAGGCGGGCTACGAGCAGATCGCGGAACTCTTCTTAAAGACGGCGGAGAACGAGAAGGAGCACGCCAAGCTGTGGTTCAAGGCGCTCGGCGAGCTCGGCGATACGCCTTCCAACCTTCTGCATGCGGCGGAGGGCGAGAACGCGGAGTGGACGGACATGTACGAGCGCATGGCGCGCGAGGCGGAGGAGGAGGGCTTCACCGCGCTTGCGGCGCAGTTCCGCGGCGTCGCCGCCATCGAGAAAGCGCATGAGGAGCGCTACCGCGCATTGCTGAGGAACGTCGAGACGAAGCAGGTATTCGAGAAGGCGGGCGTGCAGGTGTGGGAGTGCCGCAACTGCGGACACATCGTCGTGGGCGAGAAGGCGCCCGAGGTGTGCCCCGTCTGCAACCATCCGCAGGCGTTCTTCGAGGTGAAGAAGGACAACTATTGACATCCCGCCCGCTTGCCCCCGAACGGCATGCGGGCAAAGCGAAAAAAATTTGTCCGACGGAACATACCCCGCGCTCTGCGCGGGGATAATTTTTTAAGGGGGGGAAGAAAGAGATGTTGTATGAAGAATGGTTGAACGAATGGCTCGAACTGTACGTCAAGGTCTCGGTGAAAGATCGGACGTACGCGAAGTACCGCCGACAGGCGGAGAAGTACATCTTTCCCGCGCTCGGCGGGCTGGACGTGCGCGATCTGAGCGCGGGCACGCTGCAACGGTTTTCGGCGTCGCTCGTGGGGCGGGGACTCGCGCCGAACAGCGCGAACTTCGTGATCTCGGTCTTGAAGGCGTCGCTGAGGAAGGGCACCCTGCTCGGGGTGGCGGACGGGCATTACGCCGACGCCATCGTCCGTCCGAAGGTACGGGCGGGGCGGGTGACCTGTTTCAAACGCGCCGAGCAGAAGAAGATCGAGGCGTATGTCCTCTGCAAGGGTCCCTATCTTTTCGGGATCGTGCTCGCCCTCTATACGGGGCTGAGGATCGGGGAGCTCCTCGCGCTCACGTGGGACGACGTCGATTTGGGCAAGCGGCAGCTGACCGTCACAAAGACGTGCTACGACAGCTGGGAGAACGGGCGGTATAAGAAGGTGCTCGATACGCCCAAGACGCCGCGTTCGGAGCGCGTGATTCCGCTCCCGAAGCAGATCGTCCGCTATCTGAGGGCGATCCGCAAGCAGACGATGGGACCCTTCGTGGTGTCGGCGCGGAGCGAATACGGGGCGCAGGTGCGCATCTACCAGCGTTCGTTCGAGCGGGTGCTCGGGAAGCTGAATATCGAGCGGAAGGGGTTCCATGCGCTTCGGCACACCTTCGCGACGCGTGCGCTCGAAGTGGGGATGGACGTAAAGACGCTTTCGGAGATCTTGGGGCATTCGAGCCCGACGGTGACGCTGACGCGGTACGCGCACTCGCTCATGGAGCACAAGATGGAGATGATGGAGAAGGTCGGGCGCCTCTTGCCTTGACCGCCGCAGAGGGTTTGGAAAAAAAGCGACCCCTCTTCGGAGGGGTCCTTCTGCGGTACATAGAATATGCTATTCTATGGACCTATACGCATATAATTTTATACCACATCTTTGTGAAATGTCAATGAAATTGCAGAAGATTTTTCGCCGAAAGCGAAAAATCTTTTTGTTAAATCGACCCCATTTTGGACTTAATGGGAAAAACCCTACACCATTTGCGGTTTTTCGGGCGGAAAATCCCCCCTTTTGCCCTCTCGGTCACCCCACCCCATTCCCGACTTGGGATTCTTGTTTCGGCAGCGATAAGGTAGAGATGTTTCGACTTCGGCTTCGCCTCCGCTCAACATGACATAAAGAAAGCGGCTTCGCCGCCCCGCATTCCCCTACTGTCATGCCGCCGCGCTTCCCCTACTGCCATGCCGCCCGACGCGTAGCGGAGCATTCTATAATAATGTCATTTTGAGCGAAGTGAGCGGAGCGAACGAAGTCGAAAAATCTCTACCGCATTCCTATAATAAGGTAGAGATGCCTCGACAAGCTCGGCATGACAATAAAGGAAAGTCGCTTCGGCTACAATAGGCGCTTCATACAGGGAAAACTTTCCATTTGAGTCCATAGAATAGCATATTCTATGGATTTTTGCGAAAGCCCGAGCGTCCGACGAAATGCGACCCCATATCTTAGAATCGACCCCATTCGGGGGGAAGGGAGCGGCGAGCGGTTCGGAGGGGCAGAGGGCACAATACAACATCTATGCAGAAGCAGGAGGAAACGGAAATGACGAAGATCAGAAAGAGGGTCATTCTGGCGTTGGGAATCGCGATGGCGATGACGTTGACCGCGGCGCTTGCGGTCCGCCCGATTCAAGAGCTGGCGGAAGCCGACCGGGGCACGAACTTTGTCATCGTCAACGAGATCTACGACGACGCGTCACATTCGTTCAACGCCATCAATTTGACGAACCTGTATACCAAAATCGCGGGTACGGGCACCTATGAAGCGGTTCGCGACGCGGGCACCAAGACGTCGCAGGACTTCCGTAACCTCAACGGCGGGTGGAACGTCTCGGTGTATTTCGGCGGGATAAAGTGGGACGCGACTTACCTCACCAAGGCGAACAACGGCGACGTCATCCTCGACCTGTGGCGCTCTTCGGACACGCTTACGGGGGGCGATGTCTCACAATTTTCTTCATCCGAGAGTAATGACTACTCCACGAGTACCATTCGCTCATTTTTGATGGGGGACCGATACGCCCGCTTTACAAAGGCAAACGCGGCGAACAGCTTGACGCAGTTCATCGCCAAGCCCTCCCAAGTGGGGTATCAAGCATCTGAAACAAGCGACTACCAGAACGATGTCTTCTCCTCTGACGACTATCTTTGGCTTCCCTCTCTATCGGAAGCGGATAATAATACCATATGGAAGACGGACGCTTCTCTCAGAGCCGCAAATTCCGGTGTTGCGGGCGGGTATTATTGGCTCCGCACCGGCAATGCCCCATGGAATAAAGGTAGTAATGCGTACCGAGCCGACGTTTCGGGCGACGTCGCTTCTGTAAGTGTGACCGATTCCTACGGGGTGCGTCCTGCGCTTCACCTCAATCTTTCGATGGCGAAGTCGAATACGACGAGTGGCGCGCGCAACTCGGGCAAGTGGGTCACCGTCAACGAGCTCTATGACGACGGCACGCACGCATTCAACGCGAGCAACCTCAACGACCTCTATAAGAGGCTTGTGGGCGCGGGTTCGTTCGACGCGGTGAGCTCGGCGGCGGACGGGATTCAGACGTCGTACAACTTCTACCTAAATAATGGCGGGGCGAACGTTTGGGTGTGGTTCGGCGGCATGAAGTGGGACGCGACTTACCTCACCAAGGCGAAGAACGGCGACGTCATCCTCGACCTGTGGCGCTCCGCGGACACGCTTACCAACGAGAAGGATACTTCGAAGTACTGCCCATGGGTGGACTGGGGCGATGAGGACGGCACCGTCCTGTACCCCGCGAACATGTATTCGACGAGCTATCTGCGCGTCGTCACGCTGAACGCGGGCGGGCAGTACTCCACGAGCAACAGCACGCTCTCCGCCGTGCAAGCCCAAGACGCCTCCAACCAATACGCCCGCTTTACGATGATGGGCGGAACGGACAGCAGCGGGCGAGACAGCTTGGTGCCCTATCTTGCGACGTCGTACGACGTCGGCTATCAGGAGAAAGAATGGAACGAAGCAATATACGGCTTCTACGGGAGCAATAACCTCTCGAACGACGCCTACGGACAGGCAGAGGGGAACTACAGTCCCGACACCGACTATTGGAAGCGGGATAGCGAGCGCCCCGCCGCGGCGCAGTACGGCGCATGGGCGTGGGACTATCTCTTCATTCCCTCCGTCACCGAGGCGGGCATATCCGATGATAGGAACAGGAACGGTCTGTGGAATACCGACGCATCTATCCGGAGCGGGATGGGAGAGGGCGATGTCTCGATGCCGTTCTCGCGCTCGGGCAGGAATAACATCCGCAACGTCTATCATTTTGACACCACCGGCACCTACAATAACTGCATCACCGGCTATGGTAGGGGCGTGCGGCCCGCGCTCCACCTCAACCTGTCGGCGATCGAGAGGAACATACAGGGGAGAAGCGGCGATTGGGTCACCGTCGGCGAGATCTATAACAACGCATCGCAGACGTTCAGCGCCGCCAATTTGAAGAGCCTCTTCAAGACGCTCGTCGGCGCAGATACGTATGCCGAGCTCAAGGCGGCGGGCACCAAGACGTCGCAGGACTTCCGCGACCAAAACGGCGGGGCGAACGTCTCGGTGTGGTTCGGCGGCATGAAGTGGGACGCGACTTACCTCACGGCGGCAACGAACGGCGACGTCATCCTCGACCTGTGGCGCTCGGCGGACATGCTTACGGGGGACGATGCCTCATCAAATTATTCAGGTACCATGAGCTCATTTTTGATGGGGGACCGATACGCCCGATTTACAAGGACGGACGTGGCGAACAGCTTGACGCAGTTCATCGCCACGCCCTCCCAAGTGGGGTATCAAGCATCTGAAAGCACATACCCTGACGAGGCATTATCCTCTGACGACTATCTTTGGCTTCCTTCGCGATCGGAAACGATTACTGGGAACATCTGGCAGGCGGATGCTTTTCTCAGAGCCGCAACATCCGGGGTTGGGGGCGGATATTGTTGGCTCCGTTCCACCCATTACAGTCTTTCTTACTATGCGTACGATCTCAACACTTCGGGCGATGTCGATTACGATAATAAGAGCAATTACTTCGGGGTGCGTCCTGCGCTTCACCTCAATCTGACATCTGTCGCGCGAGCGATGGGCTCCTTAAACAAGGACGAATGGACGGGCAAACCCAAGACCTACGACCCCGACGGGATGACGTGGACGCTTCCGAAGAGCGAACTTGTGACCGTCAGCGCCGCCGAGGCGGACGGATGGACATGGAACGGGACCACCCTCACGGCGACCCGCGCAGGGTCCTGTCAGCTCACGATCGTGCCGACGTTCCTGTGGAGCGACGGCTCGTCCGATCCCGTCACCGTCACCTACACGGTGGGAAAGGCAGACCTCGAGGCGAAGTACCGCGACCGCACCCATCCCGGCCTCTTGGAACAGCTGCGGGAGACGGTATTCCGATCGAGCGGCGAGCATGCGGTGGGGTTGGAGATGCCATCGGAGGGGGACCCGAGCTACCCCGTGTTCTATAAGGGGCGGGACGTCACGGTCGGGGGACTCCGATTCCAATACATCGTGGAGACGCACGACGAGAACGCGCACACGGACGATCAGGACGAGCGGCTGAATGGATACAAAGAGACGGGGGAGTGGAAGGATTTCTCCGAGCTCGATGCTTCCTTGCGGATGGCGAAGGACCCGAAGGGCTACTGCGTGTTCTTCAAGGCGACCGACCCGAACGGCAACTATAACGACCTGTACGGGTGGTACGCCGTGCACGTCGCGGGGGAGGAACTCACCATCACCCTCTCGAGCGGCGCCTCCCTCCTCGAGGGATGGGAGTACGGCGACAAGCAGCTCGATCGGGACGCCCTCCGCGATAAGCTCAAAGAGGCGGTCGTCAAGGTGGTGGACGCCGAAGAGACGGACGAGACGGAGCAGTTCAAGACCAACATCGCCAACTTCGTGTTTTATCTGCGCACCGAGGACAACGGGGGCGGCATCCTCTACACCCTCGACGACGAGGGCATCCGCGAGGGCAGGGCGGGCGAGCTCGTCCGTCTCCCCGCGGGGACGTACTACCTCTATGCCACCTTCGTGGAGGGCGGCTCGGTGAGCGGGAGCGTCGTATTCGCGTGGGCGAACGGCAGACCGCACTTCGAAGTCTCCGCGCGCCGTATCACCCTTCCGCTCACCTTCGTGCCCAAGGCGTACGGCGACGACCCCGAGGGCTGGGTCATTCCCGGCACGCCCGCCCATGCGGACGGGAGCGGGGATTGGTTCGCCCCCTCGGAGGACGACCTCGAGAACCTCAAGCTCTCCTACTCGCTCCGCGCGGCGGACGAATCGATGGCGGGAGCGCTCACCGACCGCACGCCCGCGGGAGACTACACCGTCGTTCCCGCGTGCGGCAATGCAAACTATACCGTCACCTTCGAGCCCGAGGGCGGGTCGTTCGCCTACACCGTTGAGAAAGCGTCCGTCCTCAAGCCCGAAGCGGACCCGACGGAGTACACCTATAACGGCAGGGTGCAGACGTATGCCGTCCGCGCGGACGCCCTCTATGAGGTGCTCGGCGACGAGCAGACGGACGCCAACGAGGCGGGCTACACCGTCACCGTCCGCCTCCGCGACGGGGACAACTATAAGTGGAAGGATGGCGACAGCGGCGACCTCTTCTTTACCTTCATCATCCATAGAATGGAAATTTCGGCGGATTGGGGCGGCGGGAGCTACGTCTACACGGGTTCGGCGCTTCCCTATCCCACGGCGGCGGCGGACGGCGCAGACGGGGCGCTCCTCTCCCTCGTCATCGCCCCGTCCTTCGAGGGCGCGTTCCAAAACGCGGGGAGCTATACCTTCCTCGCCTCGCTCGACCCTTCGGACGCGGCGTCGAAGAACTATCTTCTCACGGGCGGCACCGAGAGGAGCTACACCGTTGAGAAGGCGCCCCTCACCGTGACGGCGAACGACAACGCCATCGTCTATGGCGAGGCGCCCGTCCATGGCGGCGTGGCGTACAGCGGCTTTGTCGGCGAGGACGACGAGCATTCGCTCGGCGGGGCGCTCGCGTTCACATACGGCTACGAGCGGTATCAGAACGTCGGCGACTACCTCATCACGCCGGGCGGGCTCACCTCGGGCAACTATGAGATAGATTTCGTTGCGGGCACCCTCACCGTGTCCCCCTTGGAGATCTCTGCGGATTGGGGCGGCGAGAACTACGTCTATACGGGTTCGGCGCTCGCCTATCCCACGGCGACGGCGGGCGGCGTGCACGGAGACGTGTTCACCCTCCTCATCGCCCCGTCCTTCGAGGGCGCGTTCCAAAACGCGGGGAGCTATACCTTCCGCGCCTCGCTCGACCCTTCGGACGTGGCGGCGAAGAATTACCTTCTCACGGGCGGCACGGAGAGGAGCTACACCATCGAAAAGGCGGTGTACGATCTCTCGGGCGTCCGCTTCGAGGGCGGCGAATGGGACTACGACGGACAGGCGCACAGCCTCTTCATAACGGGCGATCTGCCCGACGGCGTGAGCGTGACCTACGAGGGGAACGCGCAGAAGGATACGGGCGAATACACCGTGACGGCGGTCTTTGCGGGCGATGCCGACAACTTCGAGAGCATTCCCTCCATGACGGCGCTTCTCACCATCTATCCCGTCAGCCACGACTTAAGCGGCATTTCGTTCGGGGATGTGACGGTGTCTTACGACGGGGAGGCGCACGAGATCGTCATCCGCGGCATTCTGCCCCGCAGTGTGAGCGTCTCCTATGAGGGGAACGGGCAGACGGAGGCGGGCGTGTATACCGTCACCGCCGTGTTCCGCGACCTCGTGGAGGAGTTCGCGCGGCAACAGGCAACGCTCACCATTTTGAGGACGCATGCTTCGGCGACGGAGGAGGGCGGCGAGGAGCCGACCGTGGTCGTGGACGTCGAGGGCGGCTTCGATCCCACCTGCGACTTCGCGGTGGCGGAGGCGCAGGACGTCGAACGCACCCTCCTCGCATGGGGGAAGGATACCGTCTCCAAGATCTTCACCGTCAAACTCATCAAGGACGGCGAGGAGCTTCCCTTCGAGGGCAGGGCTCTCGTACGCCTCCTCATCCCCGAGGAGTTCCGCGACAGAGAGTTCTCGCTCACGGCGCTCGTGAAGGACGAGGTCTCGTCGGTGGCGAAGAGCACGGCGCAGGAGGAGGGCACGCACGCGGTCCATGTGGACTACACGCGGGACGGCGACTACATCGTGTTCGAAGCGGACGGGCTCTCCTCGTACATCCTCACGAGCGAGTACGCCTCGACCATCCCCATCGTGTTCGTGTGCACGAGCGTGCTCTTTGCAGACGTGGCGGTCCTCGCCGTTCTGCTCGCCGTCGTCAGACGGAACAAGAAAAAGGCATAACCCATTGGGAGGATATCGGAAATGAACGGATTTTTCGGCAACGTGGACGCATTCCTGCGCGAGACCTTCTTCCTCGATAAGACGGAGGGCATCGTGCTCCTCGCGGCGACCCTCGCCGCCCTCGTATTCACCATCGTGGCGGTGGCGCTCGCGATCGCGGTGGGAGTCTCCTTCAAACGCAAAAGACCTCTTGGACGCGTGTGCACGGGCATCGCCGTCGATCCCGCCGCCGTCAAGCGGGAATTCGCCGTCGGCGAGCCGTTCGGGTGCGACGGCTTGGTGGTCAGCGCCTGTTACAACGCCGCCCCCGAGCGGGCGCCCATCCCCGAATTCGCCGTCATCGGCGCCGAGGAGCTCGAAAAGCTGGAACAGGAGGGCCGCGCGAAGGGTTGCTATGTCGTCAAGCCCGACCTCAAAGAGCCGGGGAAGGACGTCGTCGCCGTAAAGTATCGCGGCAGAACGGCATATTACACGGTCTCCGTCGCGGGGGGCGCGTCCGCCGCAGCGGCGCCCGCCTCCCTCCCGAGCAGGGTGGTGCGCTACAACAGGAGCTTCACCTCCAAATTCATCCAGTCGGACGACAAGGACAAGGAGCGGTACGCTTGGCTCAAAAACGAACTCCTCTCGTATAGCGGCGTGCGGGCGCGCATGAGCTGGAAGCGCGAGACCTTCCGCATCGGGCGCAATACGGTCGCCCTCTTCGGCTACCGCGGCACCACGCTGTGCATCTATCTCCCCCTCGCCCCCGCCGACTATGCCAATACCAAATATCAGGTGGAGGACGTCTCCGCCAACGCCACCTTTGCCGATACGCCCTGCATGTACCGTCTAAGGAGCGACAAGCGCTACCGCTATGCGGCGGAACTCTTCGCCGAAGTGATGGCGCGGCTGGGCATCGAACGCATCGAGCGCGAGCCCGAGTCCTACTATCTCCCCTATGAGACGACGGAGGCGCTGATGGGCAGAGGGCTCATCAAGTGCGAAATTCAGGGCACCGCCGACGGGACGGTCGTCTTGACGGACGCCCCCGTGCAAGCCGAAGCCGCCCCCGCCGAAGCGGTTCCCGAAGAAGCCGCGCCCGAAGAAGCTGTTTCCGAAGTTCCCGCGGAAGCGGCGCCCGAAGAAGCCGCGCCCGAAGAAGCCGCGCCCGAAGAAGCTGTTTCCGAAGTTCCCGCGGAAGCGGCGCCCGAAGTTCCCGAGGAGGATCCCGAGGTCGAGGACCTCACCGCCGAGGAGCTCGACGACGTGAGGCAGTACGAGGAGGCGGAGAGCGAGACGGACGGCATCGAGGTCATCGGCGTCATGTTCCGCCGCCGCGGGAGAAAGGTGTATTGGTTCGACCCCGACGGCAAGACGTGGGAAAAGGGCGAGATCGCGCTCTACCGCTCGCCCGATAATCCCCCGCAGGAGGTGATCGTGGTGGACCACACATGGCGTCTCCCCGAACATCTGGTGCTCCCCTTGAAACCGCTCAGCAAGGCGACGCATCACGCCGCGCACAAGGGCGAATGACGGCAGAGAAAGTTGTATTCCAAGATGCGTATGAAGATCATACGAAGGAGATAATACAATGTTGAAAAGACTCACGAAACTTTCGAGCTTGACGCTCGGCGTCGTCATGACGATCGCAACGATGACGATCGGCTTCACGGGGTGCGGCAAGAAGGATTCGGACGAGACGTTGGAGGAGGTGCAGGCGTCCTCGCTCATCTACTCCTCCGCGGGCGTGTATTCCGTGACGCTCCAAAAGGGCGAAAAGGATTACGGCGGCGTCTCGGCGGACGACGTGGAAGTGCTGTATTCCGTCCCCTCGGACGAGGCGGAGGACGGGTACCTCACGAAGGAAGCGGATGTGCTCGGCACGTCGGTGGGCTCGGACGGCGCCCTCAGCGTCACCTTCGAGGACCCCGACGCTTCCACAAACATGACGGATACATACGCCGTGTCCGTCGAAAAATTGCACGTCGGCGCGGTCATCGACGTCGAATTCGGCGTCTATACCGTGCGGTGCGATACCGACCACGTTTATTCCACCGATAAAGAGGTGAAACTGACGCTCACGCTCGACGAGGGCGAATATGCGGACGTCACGAAGGACGACATCTCGCTCGCGGGTTCGTTCGAGAACATGCAGGTGACGAGCGTTTCCGCGTCGGGAAAGAACCTCACCATGCAGCTCGCGGGCGACATCGTGATGCACGAGAGCTCGGGCGCCTATCTGGACGGGGTCGTCCGTCTCTCCGCCGACGCGGTCAAGGACAACATCTCGCAGATAGAGGACGTCACCATCCCCGTGGAGGGGCGGGCGGCGTATTTCGACGCGGGCAGGATGCGTTGGGCGAACGGAGCCGTCAACGCGCCCCTCGTGCTCATGGACGTGACGGATACGGATACGGTGACGGCGAATGACGTCGTGTTTGCCGGGGACAGCGGCGTGACCGTGAAGAACGTGGTCCCCGTGAGCGACGACGAGGTGTTCGTCACGTTGGACGTGCAGGGCGCGACGGACAGAAATTCCGCCGCCGCAGTCCTTAATGGCGCCGAGGTCACCGTCGGCGATACCGCTCTCACCGCCGACTTCGGCTCCGCCGCGTTCTATCCCGTGTTCGATTTCGTCGAACAGGCGGGCGAGAATCTTCGCATCACCGTCGTGCTCTATGCGAAAAACGGCACATTTGCGGACGGGCTCGCCGCTTCGCAGGTCTCCTTCGGCGGCGCGTTCGAGGGGGGAACGGTCTCCTCTTTGAAGCGCACGGGCGATCGTACGGCGGAACTCTCGTTCGAGGTCCCCGCAAACGGACAGAGCATCGATACGATGGATATGGACGGCGAGATCGTCCTCGCACAGGGGGCGCTCATCAATGCGTGGGGCGACGTGAAAGACGGCGAGACCTCCTATCTCAGAAATTATTCGCCCGAAAGCCTCGGGCGCGGCACGAATGCACAGCAGGTCGTCGGCACCATTCAGGAGATCGCCGAATTTACGGGCGAGTTCATCGACCTCATCAACGGAGAGAAATCGGTGTGCGAGGCGATCAGCTGGATCTGCGGCTGCTTCGGAAACTTTGCGTCCGACGACGATTATGCGATGAAATTCCAGAAGGAGATCAATCGGAAGCTGGACTCCATTTTGGATCTCGTCCAAGCCAATAACGAACTTCTTGCGGTGGCGGTCAAGGAGATCTACAGCAACAAATTGCAGAACTTCGACGTCGCGGTCAACAAGTTGGAGAACGCATGCAACACGCTCGACAGCTATCTTGCCGACGCCTGCACATCGACGAAGCTCTCCGCGAACGATCTGAAAAGCAGATCGGACCCCGACGCCGTGAAGATCGCGGGCGACCTCGTGAACGCCATGAACAAGAAGAAAAATTATGTGGACACGATCAAGACGCTCAAATCCGACTTCAACACCGTCGTCGCAAATTTGAAGCTGTCGGGGACGGACAATCCCTTTGCCGTTTTCGATAAGCTGTGCACGATGACATATAATTTCGATACGCAGTCCAAGGATTCGAGGACGAACTATCGCTCCCGCACCGAATACATCATGGAGAGAGCGCTCTGCCATCTTCTGATGTACTATGTGTACGGCGACAACGACCTCACCGCGCGCGAGACCTATTACACGGCATTCCGTGAGCTGGACAAGGCAAAAACGAGATGCCCTGTCGATCAAGGGAAAGCGGGCGCCGCGTATTGCTATGCGATCAACCGCTATTTCGTCTTGGATACCAGCAGGGCTGTGCGCGACTGGCCGTACAAAGGTTGGGATTGGGGCGACGAGCTGTTGGCATGCGCGGGGAAGAAGAGCGATTTCGATTTCACCGCGACCCAGCGGGACGAATATGTCAGACGGATGCAGGGAAGGACTTTGAGCCAAGACTTCAACCTTGCGGGCTTTGGCACCCAGTACAATACGGGCATGGCGTTTTGGGTCGAACGAAAGAAGGGCAAGTCCGATTGGGTAGACGATTTTGCGTCGGCGTTCAGCTCGAGTTATAAGAAGCATTTGAAGGAGTATTGGGCGTACTATATCCCTTGGAATTCGGGGAAGATGGAACACAAGAAATTCCTCGGCAACATCAATGAGGATTTCAAGCTCTACTTTTACCTCGGACAGTGGGTCGAGGCTTGACGGGAATCGCGGGTGACGCCATGCGAAGGCACAGCGGAAAGACCGCCGCGCGGGTCTTGTCGGCGGTCGCGGCGGTCTGCCTGTCCCTCTCCCTCTTCGGCTGCGTTGAGACTCCGTCGGCGGGAGAGGGAAGGGCGGCGGTCTACATCTACATGTGCGGCTCCGACCTCGAGACGAAGCAGAGCGCCGCGACGAGGAACCTCGCCGAGATTTTGGGCGCGGACATCGATGAAAGCGTCTCCGTCGTGATCGAGACGGGCGGCGCCCAAAAGTGGCGCGGCTACGACATTTCCTCCGACTTCATCACACGATACGAGGCGAAGGACGGCGTGCTCCTGCAAAGGCAGCTGCTCGCCAATGCCTCCATGGGCGACGGGCAGACGCTTTCCGATTTCATCGGCTGGTGCACCAAAGAGTATCCCGCCGAAAAGACCGCGCTCATTCTGTGGGACCACGGCGGCGGCGCTTCGGGAGAGGTCTGCTATGACGAGAATTACGCCATGGACGCGCTTACGCCCGAGGAACTCCGCGGCGCGCTGGAAGCCAACGGGGCGCATTTCGACCTGATCGGGTTGGACGCCTGTCTCATGGCGACCGACGAAATGGCGGCGCTGTTGAAAGATCACGCCGATTTCCTGCTCGCATCGGAGGAGATCGAGCCCTCGGGCGGCTGGGATTACGCCGCGCTCGCCGAAGGATTTTCGTCGGGCGGTACGGTGGAGGAGACGTGCAGGGCGGTCGCAGACGCGTACATGCGCAAGTGCGACGGCTCGGGCGGCGGCGATATGGCGACGCTCTCCCTCTTCGATCTGAAAGAGTACGGCGAATTTTCCGCCGCGTTCGATGCGTTTGCGCAAAATTTGCGGCACGTCTCCGAAGAGCGGTTCGGGAATTTCAATATCGTGCGCGCCACGGAGAAGGCATGCAAATTCGGCGCGGCGGCGCGTGACGAAGGCGCAAGCAATCTCATCGACCTGTACGGCTTCGCGGCTTCGCTCGCCCGAAGCGACGCCTCCGCGTCCGCCCTCATGGCGGCGATCGAAAAGCTCGTCCCGTATCGGGTGAGCGGCGCGGGCAGGGAGGGCGTGGGCGGCGTGTCGCTCTATTACCCCTTGCGGTACGACCCGAACGATCTGAACGCCTATCTGCGGTCGTGTTCGAGCGAACCGTACAAAACCTATCTTGCGGAGATCTACGGCGGCGACGTCAGCTGTTCCATCGGGTTTTCGGACGCGGGGAGCATCGGCGAGGACGGAAGTTTTCACATCGCCTTGACGCAGGAGAGCAGGAAATACTTGAAGTCGGTGGAATTTTCGCTGTTGGGCTTTTCAAGCGCCGACTCCGCGGCGCCCTATGAGATGGTCCAGCTCGGCATCGATAACGATCTTAAATCGGATTGGGACGGGCTCACGTTCAGAAGCAATTTCCGCGGGGTATGGCTCGCGCTCGACGGCGCGTACCTCAACTATTCGGTCATCGAAAACAACGATGAATACATCATATTTTCGGCGCCCGTCAAGGCGAACGGCGTGAAGAGCAATCTGCGCTTCATGTTCGTGTGGGACGACAGCTATTTCAACGGCGGATATTATAAGATCATAGGGCTGTGGAACGGGCTCGACGAAAACAACCTCGCCGATAAACAGATAACGCCCCTGAAAGAGGGGGACGAGATCACCGTACTGCGCAAGGCGGTGGACCCCGCCTCGGACAGGACGATCGAAGAAGCCGCGCTGAGCGAAGGCGAAACGGTGGTGATCGGCGGGGACGGCGGCAAGGTCGCGGAGCTCCCGCTGGGAGGGGAGTACTACCGCTATGTGTTTATCGTGACCGATATCTTCGGGAACAGATTTTATTCGGATACCGCGGGTCTTGAGATGAAATACACCTATGACGAGCTCCTCGCCGACCCCCTCCCCGACGGCGAATACGCGGCGGAGGTCATGGGCATCGAGTGGGACAGCTATTGGGGCGCCGTGGGCTGAGAGGAAGGAATCGGACAAGGAGAGTGTCATCATGAAAAGAATCGTCTTGGGATTGCTCGCCGCATGGATGGCGGTATGCTGTCTTGCGGGGTGCGCGGAACGCGATAAGACCGAGGTCCCGCAGCACACGCACACCTATGAGGAGAAATGGACGTACGACGAAGAGGAGCATTGGCATAGGGCGACGTGCGGTCACCTCGACGCCTATGGCGACAGGGCGGCGCATACCTTCTCGGACGGGGTATGCACCGTGTGCGGGTACAGGATCGTCGGCATGACCGTCGGCGAATTTGCCGCAGACCATGCGGAAAAGGCGAGAGACTTCGCGCGCAGCCGCATGCGGGCGGGCTCGACGGATCCCGCCGACCCTGAGGCGATCGGCTCCGAATTCGTGTGGTTCGTCACCGATGAAAACAACAAGGCGACGGAGCTTCGGTATCTGTACACGGTCGCGCGGGAGGCGGCGGAGGGGTCGCAGACCTGCGGCGTGGCGCTCTTCATCGGCTCCTGGGAGAACGCGATCGACCTCAAAGATATAGCGGAGGGGGAGATCTATCTCGGGAGCGGAACGGCGAATTCGTCGCTGACCGTGTTCTCCTTCGACAAAAGCTCTCTCGCCGCGCATAGCGCGCTCGCCGACGCCGTCGCTTCCGCATATGCCTCCCTTTACGGGGAGGAGCTCGCGCAAGGCACAGCCGCTCCCCTTTGCAGGTTGTTCCGCTCGGACTATCGGGAGGGGCAGTACACCCTCGAAACGTTCGACGTCACGGAGGGCGGATATATCCGCTACACCCTGACGGCCGCCTGCGCGGAGGGCTCCACCGACGGGGAGCTCGCCGCGGCGTTGCAGGCGCAGGAGAACATCTTGGACCATAAGGCAAGATCGTGGGATTCCAAGGGGGCGCTCGTCTATCGGAACATTGCGGACTGACGGCGGAAATGACGGGTACGCACAAAGGCACATCCGCAAATTACGGGCGGGAGCGATCGGAACGCTCCCGTCCTTTTTGCCGCGTCCGTTTCCGCGATTCAGCCTCCCCAAAACATTTGCAATTTTTTTGCAAGTCTGCTATACTCTTCGCATGGCAACCAACGGATTTACCGACAGAGTGAAGATCGCCGTCAAGGCGGGCGACGGCGGCGACGGCATGAACTCCTTCAAGGCATACAAGGGGAAGCCCGCGTGCGGACCGGACGGCGGCGACGGCGGCGACGGCGGCTCCGTCGTCTTTGTGGGAGATAAGGACATGCACGACCTTCTCGCCTTCCGCTATATCGCGAAGTACTACGCGGGCGACGGGGCGCGCGGCGGCACCAACCAATGCGCGGGCAAGCGCGGGGAGGACGTCGTCATCAAGGTTCCCTGCGGCACCCTCGTGCGGGACGCGGAGAGCGGAAAGATCGTGTGCGACGTCTATGAGGACGGCGAGCGCATCGTCGTCTTGAAGGGAGGACGGGGCGGCAAGGGAAACGTCCGCTTTACCACGGCGCGCCGCCACGCCCCCAACTTCGCGCAGAAGGGGACCAAGACGCGCGCCCGCGCCGTCATTCTCGAAATGAAGGTGATCGCCGACGTGGGGCTCGTGGGCTTCCCCAACGTGGGGAAGAGCACGCTGCTTTCCAAGGTGACGGCGGCGCGTCCCAAGATCGCAGACTATCACTTCACCACCCTCTCGCCCAATCTCGGCGTGGCGGAGCGGTACGGGGAGACGTTCATCGTCGCCGACATCCCGGGGCTCATCGAGGGCGCCTCGCGGGGGGCGGGGCTCGGGCACGACTTCCTCCGCCATATCGAGCGCACCCGCATGATCTGCCACGTGGTGGACATCTCGGGCATGGAGGGGAGAGACCCGCTCGACGACTTCGAGAAGGTGAACGCCGAGCTCGGGGCGTATTCCGCGCGGCTCGCGGAGCTGCCGCAGATCGTCGCCCTCAACAAGTGCGACCACCCCGACGCGGAGGAGAACATACGGCGCTTCCGCGCCCGCCATCCCGACCTTCCCGTCTACCCGATCTGCGCCCTGAGGGGGGAGGGGACGGGGGAGCTCGTGGACGCCCTCGCGGAGAAGCTCGCAGAGCTGCCGCCCTCCGAGCGCATCCCCGCCGACGAGGTGCTGTTCGACGAGGAGCCCGACAACACGCAGTTCGAGGTGTTCAAGGACGAGAACGGCGCCTATGTCGTGGTGGGCGGGCTGGTGGAGATGCTCTGCCGAAACGTTGTCCTGAACGACCCCGAGAGCATGAACTATTTCCAGCGCGTCCTCAAATTGCGCGGCGTGTTCCGCACGCTCGAAGAGATGGGATGCCGCGCGGGAGACACCGTCGTCGTCGGCGAAGTGGAATTCGATTATGTGTGAGGAGAATACGATGTTTACTTCAAAAGAAAGAGCAAAACTGAGATCGCTAGCGAGCACGATGCGCCCCGTCATGCAGGTGGGCAAGGAGGGGATCACGGAATCCCTCGTCGGCGCCCTCTCGGACGCGTTGGAGGCGCGCGAGCTCATCAAGCTGACCCTTCTGCCCGCCGCGGGCGGCGACGGGGAGAATCTCGCCGCCAACCTCGCCGAGCTTTTGCACGCCGAGGTCGTCGCCGTCATCGGCAGGAAGGCGATCCTCTACCGCCGCTCCTCGCGCGAGATAGCGCACATCGAGTTTTGAAGGCTTTGAGAGCGCGCTCCCCTTCCGCGGGGAGCGCGCATTTTGCACAACAGGGTGCAAATTTCGCAGTCAAAATTTCCGTCTGATATTGACAAACGGCGCGGGGCGCGATATAATACCCGTATATCCGAAACGCGGCTTCCCGCGGTCGGCAAAGATGTAGAGAGGTTTGCCATGCGTACTTTCAATTCGCTTTCCATGTTGCTCGCCTCCTCCTTGCAGGACTATCTGTGGCTCGTCATTTTGCTGTGCGTGCTCATCGCGGTCGCGCTCGCCGTGCTCATCGTGCTCCTCGTGTGGCACAAGAGGAAGGCGGAGACCGCGCCCGAAGAGCCCGCGTCCGAGCCCAAAAAAGAACCCGAACCCAAACAAGAGCTCGAGCTAAAAAAGGAACCCGAGCCCAAAACAAAACCCGAGCCTGTAAAAGAGCCCGAGCCGAAGAGAGAGGCGAAGCCGTCGCCCGCTCCCCGCGGCGGGGAGAGTGAGCTCGCCGCGGCGCTCGCCGTTGCCGTCCCCGCGGAGGACGCCGTGGCGGCGCCTGCTGTCGTCGTGCGGCGAAGATTGGTATATGTCCGCTACGACCGCAGTTTCCTCGCCCGTCTCATCCAATCGGACGACGCGGTGAAGGCGTATTATTCCGAACTCAAAAACAAATTGTTCTCCTACGGCGTGAAGAGCAGGCTGAGCTGGAAGGCGGAGAGCTTCCGCTACCGCGGCGAACTGCTCGTCCGCATGAAGATACGGGGCAAGCGGCTGTGCGTGTACTATGCCTTGGATCCCGCCCGCTTCGCCGAGACCAAGTACAAGGTGGAGGACGGGTCCGATGTGCGCTCCAACGAGGGCGTGCCCTGTCTGTACCGCATCCTCAACGACCGCCGCTTGCGCTACGCGAAGGACCTCATCGACTTGTTGATGGCGGAGCGCGGCGTTCCGTCCGTTTCGGGCGGGGAAGAGGACTATGCGGCGCGCTATCCCTATGAGGAGATCGGACCGCTTCTCTTGCGCAAGTTGGCGAAGCGCATCGAATACACCGAGGAGGAGGCGGCGGGGGAGAACACCGTCGCGAACGCGGAGGACAAGTTCGTCCGCGAGGAATACAGAATCGAAGGCGGCGCGGTGCAGGCGGAACAGGCGCACACGCTGATGCGCGACGAGGTGGCTGAAGAGCTCGTGGAGGAGGGCGTCCTCTATGCGGACAAGACCAAGACGGGCATCATCAACGTGGACACGCTCGGCGAATACTTCGAGAGCGGCGAGGAGGTCACGTTGGAGAAGATCAAGGAGCGCATGCCCTTCTTCAATAGGAAGGTCACCTATTTGAAGGTGCTGGCGCGGGGCAGACTTGCGGAGCCCCTCATCGTCACCGCGGACGACTTCTCGCCCGACGCCGTGAAGATGATCGTGCTCACGGGCGGACGGGTCATCCGCACGAAGCGCAGATAGGGAAGGGTCGTAAGAATTTGGCATAACAACGGGCGCGGCGCAAAGAAAATTGCACCGCGCCTTGTCATATCGCCTTGCCGCTTGCCTATGCCATGCCGCCCGCACGTTCCTTATTGCCCAAGGGCGGCACGCCCCGATTGCGGCTTCTGATTGTATTACTAAAATCGGCACAAGCCGTAGGCGAAGTAGCGGAGGCGAAGGTTCTTTTTATTGTCATTTCGACCGAAGCGTAGCGAAGTGGAGAAATCTCTACCTTATTATAATGCGGTGGAGATGTTTCGACTTCGGCTTCGCCTTCGCTCAACATGACAAAAAGGGAATGCACCGCTATTATAATTCCTCGCGCGTAGCAAAATCGCATTTTGCGGAGCGCGCCTCAATTTGCGCGGCTCGTCCGCGCTTGTTGTCAGAGCAAGCGACAGAGAGCCCCAAACTTGTTTCCCATCCCCGCCAATTTCCGTCGCGAAATTCTTTGCCCTCATTATAAGAACACGCGCGATGAAATCGCGCGTGGCTATTCGATGAAGAATTTCGCGAAACTATCCTCGCGCGGAGCAAAATCGCATTTTGCGGAGCGCGCCTTAATTTGCGCGGCTCGTCCGCGCTTGTTGTCGGAGCAAGCGACAGAGAGACAAAACCATGTTTCCCATAATAGCTCCTTTCCGTCGCGAAATTCTTTGCCCTCATTATAAGAACACGCGCGATGAAATCGCGCGTGTCTATCTGATGAAGAATTTCGCGAAACTATCTCGCGAAACGTTTTTCGCGAAAAAGCAGATTGCAAGTCGCATTATCTATCCTTAAAAGTAAAATAATATACCGACCCGAAATAGGGCGCCAACAGAAGGGGAATCGCAATTCCGCTTGCTCCGAATGCAAGACCCATCTTGAACCACTCCTCGTAAGACTTCCCGCGATTCAGATTATACGAATTTCGCAATGCAGGAATCATGAAAAACAACCATACATTCACGATCACGCAAGAAACGATTTTTTCAGCGGTCCACGACAGCGACCGATCGATAAAAAACAGGGACACACTGATTCCGACCAAGATTGTTGACAGCAACAAAACGATCAATTTCATTCTTACAGTATCATACATAGCCGAACACCGTATAATCCTTGATAGGGTTTTAGAAAGACACCGTGAACGGTAAGCCGATAACAAGAGTATAGCGCAAAGGGCGGCCGATGTCAAACGAAAATGCGGACGGCTCACCCTTGCGAGGTTCCTATTGTAGCCCAAGCACCGAAGCATTCTTTCATGTCATGCCGCCCCGCGCGAGGCTTCTTTTGTAGACACAGCGTGGCACCCTCTCAAATGTCATTTTGCCCCGCGCGCGCATTCTTTTGTTCTTCTAAGCGCGGCACAAGCCGTAGGCGAAGTAGCGGAGGAGTAGCCGCTCCTTATTGTCATTTTGCCCGACGCGTAGCGGCGCACGAGCCGTAGGCGAAGTAGCGGAGGCGAAGCCGAAGTCGAAAAATCTCTACCTTATTAAAATGCGGTAGAGATGCCTACTTCGCGGCATTGCCGCTCGTGCCGTTGCAAGCAACGGGGCGACAGGCTCGGCATGACATTTGAGAAGGCTTCGCCCTTGGTCTACAATCAGAAGCTGCAATCGGGGCGTGCCGCCCTTCGGCAAATAGAACGTGCGGGCGGGGCAACATGACAGAAAGGGAATGCCCCCTCATTCAAATTCTTGTCGCGCGTAGCAAAATCGCATTTTGCGGAGCGCGCCCCAATTTGCGCGGCTCGTCCGCGCTTGTTGTCGGAGCAAGCGACGAAGAGCCCCAAACTTGTTTCCCGTCCCCGCCTATTTCCGTCGCGAAATTCTTTGCCCTTATTCTTGCCCCGCAGGGAGCTTCTCTTTGGAAGAATTTCGCGAAACTAAACGAATTGATTTTTTATACGGCAGGTGCCATGGCGGGCTTCTTTTTCTTTTTGAGCTCGGTCTCGAGGTCGGAGCACGCCTCCTCGAATTCCACCTCCGTCTCGGAGACGTCCACGCCGTCCAAGATGTCCTGCAACTTATATTCGGTGTTGAGGTACTTGATGGTCTGATAGCCGATCACGGTGGTGAGGGTGCCGTTCGCGAGTCCCTGCACCGAGGAGTCCACGATGGCGGAGATCGCCGAGCCGAGGATGGGGATCCCCTTCACGGCGTTGCCCATCGTGGTCACCACGCTGTTGCCGATGTTGAGCCCGCTCAGCCCGTAGGCGATGAGGGAGTTTTGGAGCACCCGTCCGAAGATCTTCACGAGGCGCGCGTCGGAGGGACGGAAGCCGTACAGGAACACGAGGTCCTTGATGAGCTGCATGTTGACGAACACGATGAGCGCCGCGTCGAGCTTCGCCGTCTGCGAGATGGCGGAGTATGCCGCCGATTTGAGCGAACTGCGGAAGATGAGCGTCTTGGCGGACTTTTTCACCGAGCCCGAATAGAGGGCGGTGAGGTTGCGTTTGATGCCCTCCTCGTCGTCCGTCTTCATGGCGATGGCGAGCTGACCCACCGTCTTGGAATCGTACCAGCCGACGCCGTCCACCTTGGAGGTGAGGTCGATGATCTTATCGGCGATGTCGTGCCGCACCTTGCGGTTGTGGCGGATGGCGCCGCGCGCCGTGTAGGCGTTCACGTTGGTGACAAAGGCGGGGGCGCGGAAGATCTTCACGAGGGGGACGATGAAGCAGAAGATATAGAGAAGGACGCACACCGCCGCCGTGCCGTAGCCTGCATATTTGTTGATGTCGAACACGCGCAGCGTGACGAAGAAGAGACAGACGAAGAGAAAGACGCCGACGAGCGCCGCAAAGAAGCGCAGAAAGAACTTGGCGCCCCGCACATTCTGGCGCTTCACGTACCGCTGTTCGTATTCATAGATGGAGATCTTTCCGTTCTCCGACGGGGCGGTCGCCGTCGGTTCGGTGATGAGCGCCGTGCACTCTTCCTTTTTCTTCTTTCCCATAGGGAGCCTCCCGATTCTGAATGTATTCAGCATACACCAAAATTCGCCGTTTGTAAAGGGCTTTGGGCAAAATTTCTTCTCCGCGGGGGGAGAGGGAAATGTTTCCGCTCGGAAATTTCGGACTCTTTGAGAAAACCTGTTGACAAAGCGGACCAACTCTTATATAATATTCTTAATACCAAAATAAATCGCGAGGGCACTATGAAAAACATGAGCGGCGACGCCGCACAACAAGTCAAGAAGTATCAGAAACGGCTCATCCCCGTGGACATCGTGATCGCCATCCTCGCCTTTGTGGCGGCGTTCACCCTCCTCTTCGCGCCTCTTATCCGCATCGACCTCGGCAAAGCCGCGCAAGTGTTGGTGGAGGAGAGCGGCAGTTCGGATTCCGGCGAGAGCCAAGAGATTCAGGACGAGCTCGTCAATTCGACGCTCGGCAGTTTCGACGGCGTGTACCTGTCCGTCACCACGATGGATCTGGCGAAGTTCTCCTTCTCGGAGAAACCCATGGACGCCATCACCGACATCGTCACCGACTCCGTGGAGGACGCCGCGCCCAAGGTGGTCACGAACGTGTTGCTGTCGAGCATGAAGGCATCGCTCGACGAGGCGATCGAGTCGGCTTCGGGGAGCAACAAGCAGGAGCTCCAGCGGGTGCGCGATTCGCTCGAAAACGTCTCCACCGATAAGATCCTCTCCTACATCGACAAGCTCGAAAAGGCGAATCCCGCCACCAAGAACGATGTCATCGAGGAGCTCGCGGACTATGTGCTCGGCACGGTAGATCTCTCGGGGAGCGATACGGGCTCCATCAAAGATGACGTCTGCGAAGTCATCGGCGAGCTGTACGACAATACCGTGAAATACAACAACGGCAAGTTCACGTTGGAGGCGTGCATCTGCGTCACCGTCTCCCTTCTGATGAATGAGGAGAACTCCGAACCCTCCAATACCGCGGCGACGGCGACGGCGTCAACGACCGACCCGGAGGTGTACACGACGTACGACGAACTCTTCGACAATCTCCTTCAGGGGAGCGAAGGCGAGGGGGAAGGCAGCGGAAGCTCCTCTGCCGACGATCTTCAGAAGACTCTCGCGATGGTGGCGGAATACGGAAGATACTTCTGCTTCGTGATGTTCCTCATCGTCGCGCTGTGGTTCCTGCTCGGCTTCATCGCCACGCTCCGCACGCTGTGCGCCAACAAGCGGGTGACGATGTGGTATGTGAAGCTGTTCGGCGCAATCCCTTGGCTCCTCTTCGGGCTGGTGCCCCTCGTTGCGTCGAGCCTCTTTGCCAAGATTCCCGACCTCGCCCCCGTGGCGGGCATCTTCGGCGCCATCTCCTCCTTCACGTGGGTGAGCGGGGTGTGCTATATCCTCCTGTGGCTGGTGAGCATCTTCTGGGCGTTCCCCATCAAGCACAAGGTCAGAAAGTACAAGAAGCAGTTGAAGAGAGAGGCGAAGGGTTGAGCCTCGCCCGAATAGGAACATGAGAAACCACATCGTCGGCTGTCCGCACTGCGGGCGGCAGGTGCTCGACCACATGACGGAGTGTCCCCATTGCGGCGGCGAACTTAAACCGTCGGGGTACCGTCCCATGGACGCCAAGAAGCTCAAAATCGTCAAGGCTGTATGCTACTCCGTGGGCGCCGCCGTCGCGGTCGGGCTGGCGGTGTTCCTCCTGTTTTTCCGAAAATAACCTCTGTCCCGCTCGGTAGAGCGGGATTTTTTTGCGGTAGAGAGGCTAATATTTCGGTAGAGAGACCAAAATAGAGTGGAGAATGTGCGGCGCGGATTGTAGGTTGCCATCTTCCCGCCGCCGTGCTATGCTGGTATCAGGCGCAGGGAGGCGCCGTCTATGGAAGCTGTCTTGAGCGGCGTCCGCCGCGGGTTCCGTTCCTACTACTCCAAGGGCGAGGAGATCTTCAACGCCGTCTCGCACATCGCGGGCGGGGCGTTCGGGCTCTCCGCTTGGTTCACGCTGTTCTGGTTCGCGGAGGGGCCGCTCGCGCGGACGGCTGTTTCGGTGTTCGGGTTTTGCATCGTCCTCCTCTACACCATGAGCGCGCTCTATCACTTCCTGCCCGACGGCAGGGCGAAGGGCGTGTTCCGCGTCTTTGACCATTGCACCATCTTCCTCCTCATCGCGGGCACCTACACGCCCTATTGCCTCATCCCGCTCTTCGGCACGGCGGTGGGGTGGAGCGTGCTGGCGGCGCAGTGGATCCTCGCCGCGGCGGGCATCGTGATGAACGCCGTCGCGCTCGACAACAAGGCGGTGAAGGCGGTCTCGATGGGGTTCTATGTGGTGATGGGCTGGATGGCGGTCGTCTTTTTGAATCCGCTCCTCGGGCTCGTGAGCGCATCCTCCTTCGTGCTCCTCATCGCGGGGGGAATCGCCTACACGGCGGGCATCGCCTTCTATGCGTTGGGGCGGAAGGTGCCCTATTTCCACGCGGTGTGGCACCTCTTCGTGCTCCTCGGCACCGTCCTGCAATTCACGAGCATCCTGCTCATGCTCTGAGCATTTGGGCGCAGACGCTTGCAAAGCGGGGGAAAATGTGATAGAATACAGGCGTTGCGCCCGATGAGGCGGCGTAACGGGAGAACATCATGCAAAATCTATCGAGCATCCTTTCGGGCGAGCTGGGGGTCAAGGAGGAGTATGTCGCAAACGTCATCTCCCTGCTTGACGAGGGCAACACGGTGCCCTTCATCGCCCGTTACCGCAAGGAGGCGCACGGGGCGATGGACGACCAGACCATCCGCCGTCTCGCCGACCGTCTCGCCTATCTCCGCAACCTCGACGCACGCCGCGCCGAGGTGTTGTCGTCTATCGAGGGACAGGGCAAGCTCACCGAGGAGCTCGCCGCCGCCATCGCGGGCGCGGCGACGCTCGCCGAGGTGGAGGACCTGTACCGCCCCTACAAGCAGAAGCGCAGGACGCGCGCGTCCGTTGCGCGGGAGCGCGGGTTGGAGCCCCTCGCCGACCTCTTGTTCCTGCAAGAGTCCTCCACCCCCGAACCGCTCGCGGCGGCGGGGGCGTACGTCTGCCCCGAACAGGGCGTAAACAGCGCGGAGGAGGCGCTCGCGGGGGCGGCGGACATCATTGCCGAGCGCATCTCGGACAGCGCGGACATCCGCAAGGCGCTCCGCGCCCTCCTCGTGCGGTACGGGACCTTTGTCTCGGAGGGCACGAAGAAGAGCGAGGATTCCGTCTACCGCACCTATTACGGCTTCCGCATCCCCGTCTGCAAGATGCAGGGACATCAGGTGCTCGCCGTCAACCGCGGCGAGCGGGAGGGGGAGCTGAGAGCGGGCGTGGAGATCGACCGCGCCGTCGGGCTCGGCACGGTGACGAGCCGCTCGGTGAAGCGCCCCGCCTGCGCCTCCTCCGCCTTTGTGGAGGGCGCCGCCGCCGACGCATACGACCGTCTGCTCTTCCCCTCGGTGGAGCGGGAGATCCGCTCCATGCTCACCGACGCCGCCAATGAGGGCGCCATCGGACAGTTCGCGCGCAACCTCAAACCCCTCCTCATGCAGCCGCCCGTGAAGGGATTCGTCACGATGGGCTTGGACCCCGGCTACCGCATGGGGTGCAAGGTGGCGGTCGTGGACGGCACGGGCAAGGTGCTCGATACCGCCGTCGTCTATCCCACCCACGGCGAACGGCAGAAGCGGGAGTGCATCGAGACGCTCGCCCGCCTCATCCGCCGCCACGGGGTGAAGCACATCGCCATCGGGAACGGCACGGCGAGCCGCGAGACGGAGCAGATGGCGGCGGAGCTCATTTCCTCCCTCGGCGCCGACGCGCAGGTGAGCTATACCGTCGTCAGCGAGGCGGGCGCCTCGGTGTATTCGGCGTCCCCGCTCGCCGCCAAGGAATTCCCCGATTACGACGTCAACCTGCGCTCGGCGGTCTCCATCGCGCGGCGGCTGCAAGACCCGCTCGCCGAGCTCGTCAAGATCGACCCGAAGTCCATCGGCGTGGGGCAGTACCAGCACGACATGCCCGAAAAGCGGCTGTCGGCGGCGCTCGACGGCGTGGTGGAGGACTGCGTGAACGCCGTGGGCGTGGACGTGAACACCGCCTCGGCGCCCCTCCTCTCGCGGGTGGCGGGGCTCAACGCGGGCGTCGCGGGGAACATCGTTACATACCGCGAGGAGAACGGACCGTTCACCTCGCGCACGCAACTCAAAAAGGTGCCCAAGCTGGGCGCGAAGGCGTTCGAACAGTGCGCGGGATTTCTGCGCGTGCCCGAGAGCAAAGAGCCGCTCGACAACACCGCCGTCCATCCCGAGAGCTATGCCGCCGCTGGCAAGCTCCTCTCCCTCCTCGGATACGGCAAGGGGGAGAAGGTCGCCGATCTTGCCGAGCGGATGCGCGCGTACGGCGAGGAGCGGCTCGCCCGCGAATGCGGCGTGGGGGGACCCACCCTGCACGACATCGCCGCCGAGCTCATGAAGCCGGGGCGCGACCCCCGCGACGAGCTCCCGCCGCCCGTGTTCCGCACCGACGTCCTCTCGATGAAGGACCTCGTCCCCGGCATGGAGATGAAGGGCACCGTGCGCAACGTGGTGGACTTCGGCGCGTTCGTGGACGTGGGAGTGCATCAGGACGGGCTCGTGCACATCTCGCAGATGTCCGACCGCTTCGTGCGCCGTCCCTCCGAGCTCGTCTCGGTGGGGGACGTCGTCACCGTCTGGGTGCTCGAAGCGGACGAGAAGCGGGGGCGGCTCGCGCTCACGATGAAAAAGCCGCGGGGATGACTCTCCCGTAAAAATTTGTCATAAAAAAATATTACTGACCGGTTGACAATTTCCGGTCAATCTTTTATACTGAAACTATCCCCCTTGGGGAAACGACTTACTTACGAGGGAACAGCGTGAAGATCGCAATGACGGGCGTCAGCGGGCACATGGGCGCCGAAGTCTTGAAACAGTGCATGGAACTTGCGGACGCGGAGCTTATCCGCGTACTGCTCTCCGCGCGGAAGCGGAACAACAAGCTCGTAAAGCGGCTCAAAAAGAAGTACGGGGCGCGCCTCGAAGTGGTGCGCGGCTCCGTCTCCAACCGCATCGCCTGCGCCGAGCTCGTGCGCGGCGCCGACTACGTCGTGCACATGGCGGCGGTCATCCCGCCCCGCTCGGACGCCGATCCCGAGGCGAGTTACGAATGCAACACGTCGGGCGCGGTCGCCCTCATCGACGCGGTCAAGGCGGCTTCGCCCCAGCCCTCCTACATCCATATCTCCACGGTGGCGCTGTACGGCAACCGCAACGAGAAGCACCCGTACGGCAGGGTGGGGGACCCCCTTCTCGTCAGCCCCTTCGATTGCTATGCGATGCACAAACTCCGCGGCGAGCGGTACTGTCTCGACGCGGGGCTCGACCGCTTCGTGGTGCTCCGCCAGACGGCGATGCTCTATCCCGACATGATGCGCGCCAACGTGAGCGACGGGCTCATGTTCCATACCGCGCTCAACGCGCCCCTCGAATGGGCGACCGCGCGCGACAGCGGCTACCTCATCCGCCGCATCTTGGAGCGGGACGTCCGCGGCGAGATCGGCGGGTTCTGGAACAACATCTATAACATCGGCGCGGGCGAGCGCGGCAGGGAGACGGGGTACGACACCTTCAACGACGGCTTCGCCATCATCGGCGGCTCGGCGGAGAAGTTCTTCAAGCCGCATTGGCTCGCCACCCGCAACTTCCACGGGGTGTGGTTCTACGACGCGGACGAGCTCGAGGAGCTCTTCCACTACCAGCGCGACGGCGTGCACGAATATTGGAAGGAGATCGGGCGCGCGCATAAGGTGTATGCGCTCGGCAAGCTCGTGCCGAAGGGGCTCATCCATTTCTTCCTCTTCCGCCGTCTGCTCAAACATCCCAATTCTCCCCGCCGCTGGGTCGGAGACGGCGACGAGGCGCGCTGTGCGGCGGCGTTCGGCTCGCTGGGTGCGGCGCGGGAGCTCTCGCACGATTGGAAGGACTATAAACTCATCGCCAAGGGAGACTTCGGCGACTATGAAGCGATGCGCTCCGCCTCGTGGGCGAAGCGGGAGGGGAGACTGCTCTCCCACGGCTTCGACGACGAAAAGCCGATGGCGGAGTGGACCATCGGGGACGCCAAAGCGGCGGCGGCGTTCCGCGGCGGCGAATGCCTCTCCGACCGCTTTGCGGGCGACGTATACGGCAAGATCGAATGGCGGTGCGCGGACGGGCACGACTTCGAGGCGAGTCCCTTCACCGTGATGCGCGGCGGGCATTGGTGCCCGATGTGCTGCCAGCCCACCCCGTGGGACTTCGACCGTCTCTCCCGCCGCAACCCCTACTTTGCGCAGGTCTGGTACGACAGCCATTCCCCCGAGGAGCTCGTCCGCTACGACGCGGAGGAGGGGGGAGGCGCCCGCATGACGCCCGTCAGGGAGGAGGTATGAGGGCGCTCCTGTGCGTGTTCTCCGCCTCGGGGAATACGCGGAGGGTCGCCGAGGCGCTCGCGGAGCGGCTTCGGCGGGACGGACACGAGGCGACGCTGTATTCCGTCGTCCGCGGGGCGCCCATGCCCGAGACTGCGGGGCATGACGCGATCGTCATCGGCTACCCCGTGCATGCCTTCAACGCCCCCGCGCCCGTGCTGAAATTTTTGAAGAAACTGCCCAAGGGGGCGGGCATGCCCGCATATCTCCTCCGCACGTCGGGCGAACCGCTCCGCCTCAACCATGCCTCGGGCATCTCGCCCAAGCGCATCCTGCGCAGGCGCGGGTACGCCGTCAAGGGCGAGTTCTCCTATGTCATGCCCTACAACATCATCTTCCGCCACCCGGACGGCATGGCGTCGCGCATGTGGCGCGCCGCGGAGACGAGGCTGGACCGCGACGAACGCTCCCTCCTCGCGGGGGAGGGCGAATGCGAGAGAGTGGGCGTATTCCGCCGCTTTGCCGCCTTCGTGCTCCGCATCGAGCACGCGGCGATGCCCGTCGCGGGACGGCTGTTCCATGCGGACAGGAAGCGGTGCGTGGGGTGCGGATTGTGCGAGAAGGCGTGCCCGCAGGGGAACATCCGCCTCAAAGACGGGGTCCCCAAGTTCGGGGGCAGGTGCGCGGGCTGTATGGCGTGCGCCTTCGTCTGCCCGAAGGACGCCGTGCGCACGGGCATCTTTAACGGATGGAGGGTGAACGGCGCGTACGACTTCTCCGCGCCGCCCGCCGCCGACTCTGAGCTGTGCCGCTACTGCAACAAGGCGTATTTAGACTATTTCCACCGCAACGAATCATAAGATAAAAAAAGTGCGCTCCCCGCGGATATTCCGCGGGGAGCGCGCATTTATGCCGCCTTGGTAAGTTTGACGGCGAGCACGGTCATGTCGTCCTCGGCATGTTGTGCGTATCGTTCCAACGCGCTTTTGAGCACCTCTTCGGCGAGCGCCTGCGGGTTGAGCGGATGCAGACGGGAGAGGTAGGCGCACAGGTCGGAGGAGGACCCGAACGCCGAGGTCACGCCGTCGCTCATGAAGAGGAGGAAATCGTTCTCTTTGAGTTCGACGCGGAGGGTGGCGGGGTGCACCGCTTCCAGCGCGCCGATGGGGAGGGAGGCGCCCTCAAGCACCTGCAACGTCTCGCCCGAGAGCACGAACCCGACGGGGGAGCCGATCTTCACCACGTCGGCGACGCCCGTGTCGAGATCGACGGCGGCGAGGTCGAGGCAGGAGAAGGTCTCCTCGGAGGAGAAGGCGATGAGGCGGTTCACGGTGCCGAGCACCGTCTCCGAGGGCATCTTTGCCTTGTAAAAACTTTCGAGGAGGGAGAGGGTGCGGTCGGAGACGGAGCGCGCCTCCTCCCCGCTCCCCATCCCGTCGGAGAGGGCGACGATGAAGCGTCGCTCGTCGATGCGCAGGATGGAATGGGTGTCGCCGCTCGCCGTCTCCCCCTCCTTCACGCGGGAGGCGACGCCGAACGCCGCGTCGAAGTTGGGCTTCCGCCGCAGGATGAAGCAGGCGCGGTCGGAGAGGAGGGGGAGTTTTTCGGAGAGCGCGAGGGGGACGCGGAGCGCCTCGCTCGCAAGTTCCGCGATCCGCTTCCCGCTCGCCTTGCTCTCGAGGGTGACGCTCGCCGTGAACGCCGCGCCCTCCCCATAGAGGAACACCTCCGTGCTGAGGTACCCCTCGCGCGCGAGGGCGAGGGAGAGGAGGTTCTCCTCGTCGGAGAAGGAGAACTCCTCGCTCTGTTCGAGGGCGATCTCCCGCAAGATCTCGCTCACGCCGTGCGCTTGTTCGGCGAGGAGCTTCCGCCCCTCCCGCGCCGCTTCGAGTTCGGAGGCATAGCGGCGGTATTCGGCGAGCTGGCGGTTGAGCGCGAAGAGCAGTCCCGCCGAGTTGGTGCACAGCGAGGAGAGGTCGGTGGGGAGGTCGATGAGGTTGACGCGTCCCTTCGCCTTGCCCACGGCGATGAGCTTGTCCATGCTCTCCTCCACATGCGCCTCGGTGCACTTCCTGCGGTTCTCGCACCCCATGCACAGCGTGCGGACGAGCTTGTCCCTGAGCTGTTCGCCGGCGCGGTCGGGCTCCTCCTTGAAGTCGAACGCCGCCTCGATCTCGCGGAAGAGGGAGGAGACCTCATAGAGCTGTTCTCCCACGGCGCGGCGGTTGCGGTTGATGGCGACGCGCGGCAGCGTGCGCTCGCGGTAAAAGAGGAGGCTCTTCCGCAGTTTTGCGAGCAACCGTTCGGGCAACAGACACACCGCAAGGCAGGGCAGGGCGCAGGAGAGCAGGGTAAACGCGATCTCCCACGCGCCCGCCGAGAACGTCCCCGCGAGGGCGCTCATCCCCGCAAAGGGGAGGAAGAGGGCGATGGACGCGGCGATCTTGCCGTACGGCGCGAAGAGGAGGCAGACGCCCGAGAGCGCGGTGTATGCGGCGAGGGGGAGGGCGCTCGCCCGCGCCAGACACAGGGGGAGGGAGAGCACCGCCGCGAAGGGCACGGCGGAGGCGTTTTTGAGAAGGACGCAGGCGAGGAGAAGGAGAAAGAGGGTGAGCGCGCAGAAGGCGGTCTGTCCGAGCGCGCGGTCATATCCGAGCCCGAGGAGCAGCCACATGGCGGCGATCTCCGCCGTCTCCCCCGCGGCAAGGCGGCATTTCAGCGCACGGCGGAGGAGGGCGGAGAGCCCGTTCTCGAAGAGCAGACAGGCGAGGGCGAAGAGCAGGGAGAGGACAGCCTTCTGGTAGATGGCGGGGAAGGGGAAGAGCGCGTACCCGCCGTGCGGGAAGAGGAAGAGAAAGGGAAGTTGGACGAGAAGGGCATAGAGGGCGCGCTCGTACCCCGCGGTGCGGCGGAGACGGCGATAGACGCACGCCGCGGCGAGCAGGAAACAGGCTTGCAGGGCGGCGGAGAGGGTGGCATAGAGGGAGAGCGAGACGGCGGAGGCGGCGACATAGCCCGCCCCCGCGAGGAAGGGATCGAAGCCGTTCCACACCGCCGCGAAGAGGAGGGCGACGGCGAGCGGCTCCCGCATGGGCAGGGCATAATTGAGGAGCGCCATCGAGAGGAAGAGGAGGGCATATTTCAGCGCCCCCCGCCAAGTTACGCGGATTTTCATAGGACCCCCGAGATGTTTTCTACAATTATAGGGAAAACGGAGGGGGACGCGGGCGGGGAATGCGTCTATTTTCGTCGAAAAAGCGCGGGGACCCGCGCCGAAGCTCCTCGCGCAAAAGAAACCCCCGCGCAACCGCACGGGGGAACTCTATCGGATCGTTATTCAGTTGTGTCGGGCAGATCTTCCGCTCCCGTACCCTGCATTTGTTCCGCGGTGAACCTTCCGCTCCGTTCGTCCGCCACCGGTTGCGTCCTTACGGTGCATCTTGTTCGCTGTTCCGCTTCCCGGAAATTCGGGTGGGGGAGGGGACTGATCGACTTCACCTGATCGTTGGGATGACCCATTGCGGTTTTGCTTCTTCCGCGCTCATGCTACGGGAAGTCGCCTCATGCTTCCGCCCCTTTCAAAAAGTGGTACATTGGTCTGTCCTCCTTTTAGGCGATCGCCTGCCTGCAAAAGAGTTTTGTCATATCGTTGTACCTCCCGATATGATTTTTTGCGGGAACCTTGCCGACCTCATTCGGCTCCCCTGCGATTGCGGACTTTCCCGTCCGTGCTCTCAGTTTGTTCCGGTTGGTTTACTTGCCCATCGGAGTGCCCCGCCTTGTCAAAGAATAACATTTCATGAAAGTTATTTTCTTTTTCTGCCTTTATTATAGCATGGAATTCCGATCTGTCAAGAGTTTTCCGAAAAATTTTTCGAAATTTTTTTCAGTGCATGGAGACGACCTTCGTCTCGATGTGCGGGACGATGGCGGGGAGGAGGTCGTCCTTCCATTCGGCGTAGCGGCGGAGGGAGGAGCGGTACAGCGAGCGGCGGAGGAAGAACACGTCGCACCCGGCGGCGCGGCTCCGCTCGAAGAGCGCGCCGACGCTCTCAGAAAGAACGCGCTCGGCGCTTTCGAGCACCTCTTGGGGGACCACGTCGGAGGCGACGTCCTCGATGGGCGCGGCGAGCCCGCGGCAGCACAGCCGCACCTTCACGCGCAGGGAGAGCTTCACGGAGGGACCGCCGTCCATCGAGAGGGAGGCGCCCCCGTCGTCCTCGAGCACGGTGAGGGTGACGGGCTCGCCTTTCTCCTCGGCGGAGAAGGTGCCCGAGAACACGTTGCCTTGCAAAAGGCTGAGCGCGAAGGTCTGTTCGGGCGGGAGGACGTCCACGAGCTTGCCCTTGGAAAAGAGGGCGGTCTCCTGCGCCGTGTAGATGTTCTGCGGCGTTTGTTCCCCGCCGCCGCCCCCCTGCGAGCCGCCCGCCGCCTGCTGTTCCCCCTCCTGACGGATGGCGCGGAGATAGGGAAGGTATCCGCTCTCCGAGGCGCCGTAGTGGTCGATGGCGAAGTCTTTGAGCGAGTTCGGAAGGGTGGCGCCCGACTTCACGGAGGCGTCCGAGAACAGCTTGGTGATGGCGAGCGACGAGGCGTCGTCGATGGCGCTCTGCGAGGAGATGAGCTCGCCCGCCTTCCCCTCGCATGCGGCGATGAGACAGCTGTCAGGCATGTATTCGTTGCGGAGGAAGTAATTGAGGGCGGCGAAGGCGTCCTCCTTCGCGGCGTCCTCCCCGAGCACCACGAGGTTGCAGAACACGAGCTTGGGCACCCAGCCCGTCACCGCTTCGAGCTCGGTGAGGCAGTCGGAGACGGTCGCGCCCTTGGTCTCGATCTCCACGCTGGAGGTGCCGCCCGTCGTGCGGTCGCTCCCCTTGGGCACGGCGATCTGGGTGGTCAGGCTGTATCCGTCCCCCGCGCGGTCGATGCCCACGGCGAGGATGATCGCCGTCTTTTGGATGTCCACGAGCCCGAAGTCGTTGGAGAAGAAGGCGAAGATGACGACCGCCGCGAGCAGGACGTACAGTTTCATGGGGATGGTTTTGAGAAATCTACTTTGCATGGTCCCTCCTGAGAAGCAGAGAAAGGGCGGGCACGAGGACGGTGAACACGGGGTACACCCACACGAGCGCGCCCGTCACGGCGAAGAGCACCTCGCCGAAGCGGTAGTCGAGCAGGACGGAGAGCGTGAAGAGGATGGCGGCGAAGGCGACGGAGAGGAGGGTGGGGAGATAGGGTCTGCGCCCGAACGCCTCGTTCACGCACTCCACGCACGCCTGTACGGGCATGGCGCAGTAGAACGCCATGACGAGGGCGAGCGCGAAGATGAAGAGGTAGTCGATGCGCCCGAGCACGGTGATGCCCGAGAAGTACTTGCTCGTCTTGGTGAAGGCGAAGAGCTGGTTGACGGAGGTCTCGGCAAAGACGCCGTAGAAGGTCGCGAGGAAGAAGAGGGCGACGGCGGCGCCCGCCAGATAGCACAGCGTCCCCTTCCACGCGATGCCCTTCTCATAGTCGATCTTCCCGAGGAGGGGGAGAAGGAGGGCGCTGTCGAAGAACCAGCTCGCCGCGGTGCGGAGCGCTTCGAAGAATCCCGCCTTCCCCGCGCCGACGGGGAGGAGGGCGGCGTAGTCCGCCGACCCGACCGAGAGGAGGAGCACCCCCGCCATCCCCGCGATCGCGATGGGGGCGAGCACGTCCCACACCCGCCCGAACCCCGCGAGCGGCTTGGCGCACAGGAACGCCGCGAAGAGGAAGAAGGGGGAGAAGGCGACGAGCGAGGGGAGGGTGTCGTAGAACACGCTCTGCACGAACAGCTTCTGTTCGAGGAGGGGCAGAAGCGCCGCGAAAAGCAGGAAGAGGGCGAAGAGGCAGATGACGATCTTCGCCGCGATCTTGCCGAAGGTATCTTCGAGCAGTTCGTAGAAGCTCTTGCCGCACTTCACGAGGAGGAGGACGCAAAAGACGAGGAGCGCCTGTACGAGGAAGTGGACGGCGGCGGGGAAGATGAGATCGTTCTTCGCGAACTCGGCGAGGCGGGCGGGGAGCAAAACGATCTTCCCGACGGGCGCCACGCAGGCGAGGAAAAAGAAGAGCTGGCGGGGGGAGATCCTGTTCATTTGAGCCTCCTTTTGTTCGGGCTCTTCAACACCTTGGGGCGGGTGGGAAGGGAGCCGAGGTTGTATTTGATAACGCTGTCGCGCAGGTCTTTCCCGATCAGCGGGGAGAAGGGCGCGAAGAGCGGCGTGCGGAAGTTCTCCGTCGTCACGAGGTAGAGGAAGCAGAAGGCGGTCAGCAAGATGATGCCGTAGGTGCCCACGCTCCCCGCCACGAGGAGCATCGCGAGGCGGAGCACGCTCGTCTGTTCGATGAGGTTGGGCACGGCGTACAGCCCGATGCCCGAGAAGGCGATGATGATGATGGCGGGCGTGGAGACGAAGCCCGCGCTCACCGCCGTCTCCCCGAGGACGAGCGCTCCCACCACCGAGAGCGCCATGCCGACGTATTTGGGCATGCGGATGCTCGCCTCGTTCAGCACTTCGAGGACGAGGAGGACGAGGAGCATTTCGAGGGAGGGGGAGAAGGGGATGTCGCGGATGCTCCCCGCAATGGTGAGGAGGAGCCGCACGGGGAAGAGCTGGAGCTTGAAGAGCTGGGCAGCCACATAGAAGGCGGGCAGATAGATAGCGACGAGGAGGGCGAACAGCCGCAGAAGCCGCGTAAAGGTGGCGCGGTAGGGGGGCACGAAGTAGTCCTCGCTCGATTGGAAGTCCTCGATGAGAAGATAGGGCACCGTGAGGGCGATGGGGGAACCGTCCACGATGAGCCCCACCCGCCCTTCGGCGAGCTTGGCGCAGAAGATGTCGGGCTTCTCCGTCGTGCCCACCTGCTTGACGAGGGAGTAGGGGCGGGAGGAGAGGAAGTGGGTGAGATAGGAAGAGTCGGGGACGATGTCGATGTCGATCTCTCCGAGCTTGGCGCGCACCTCGTCCACCACCTCCCGTTCGGCGGTGCCGTCGAGATAGCAGACCGCCACCGACGTGCGGGAGCGCCTTCCCACCTCCGCGGTCTCGATGCGCAGTTCGCCCGTCTTGAAGCGGCGGCGGATGAGGGAGGTGTTCGTCTTCATGTCCTCGATGAATCCCTCGCGCGGACCCTTGACGGCGACGTCGGTGGAGGGCTCGGCGATGGCGCGGGTGAACACCTTTTTGGTGCCCGTCACGATCGCCTCGTCCATTCCCTCCCATAAGACGGCGGGATTTCCCGCGAGGATCTCCTGCGCGAGCTCGTCGAGGGCGCGCACCTTCTTCATCTCGGGCGAGGTGATGTGCCTCCCGACTTCCTCCGCCTTGGGCTCGCCCGCAAAGCGGGAGAGGGGGCGGATGACCTGCTCCCCGAGGAGCTCCTTGTCCGTCACGGGATCGGCAAACACGCAGGTGAACGCCGTCTTTTCGGAGCGGAAGGAGAAGGTGAGGATGTCCTCGGCGGGAAGCAGCTTTTTGAGCGCCTCCGTCGTCTTGGCGAGGTCTTTGCTCACGTTTTTCATAAAAGGAGTATGAGGCGCCCGCGGCTTTTTATGCGGGAAACGAAACCTCCCCCGCGGCGCGGGGGAGGAAGGGCTCACGCCCTTTTTAGGGAAGCGCACACCGCGGCGAGGAGCTTTGCATAGAGCGCGAGCTCCTCCTCCCCGAGGGGCGGATCGGCGAAGGTGCGGAGGACGTCTTTCAGCCGCTCCGCCGCGCTCTCCGCGGGCTCGGGGAGGTACGCTTCGTACAGCGCTTCCGCCGCCGCTTCCCTGTTTCCGTCCGGGACCAGCCCTTCGAGCAGGGGATAGAGCGGGGAGAGCCCCTTCCCGCGCACGAATTGCTCATACGCGACGTAGTACAGCGTGGAGGCGCATCCGCACCCGAATCCCCCCTCCAGCGTGAAGAGGATGTCTTGCAGGAAGGGGGCGGGGGAGAGCGTCATGACGGCGCGGTACACCGCGTAGAAGAGGACGCCGAGCGCGAAGGGAAGGAGCACGAATACCTTCCTCGGACAGCGCTTCATGATCGTCCGTTTGAGCAGGGACACGAGCAGCGTGATCCCGAGCGCGAGGAGGAGCACGTCCGCTCCATAGAGGCGGAACGCGCCCAACGCTTGAAGAAGAGTCATATCCAAACTCCTTTTCACCCGTCGCACTCCGATGATAGCACAGCCGCGGGCAGAAGGGGGCGCAGACTGCCGAAAATCGCGCACAGAATGAGTCCGTGCGCTTCCGCATACAATAGAAGCGATGAGATTGATGGCGGAGATCATGCGCGTCCTCCATGCGGACGGCGACGGCACGCGCGTGCAATACACGGTGGTGGACGGGAAGGGCGGATACTTCCAGAACGTGAAGCGTCTCGCCGAATTTTCCGCGACGGAGGTCGTGCTCCGCGGGCGGAAGGGGGGCGTGCGCGTCGCGGGGCGGGGGCTGAGCATCGGCAGGTACGGCGCGGGCGACGCGGCGGTGTACGGCGACGTGATCTCGGTCACGAGGGAGGAATGAATGGCAGGCGCCGTGGAATTGACGGTGGAGGGGCTCGGCGTGCACCGCGTCCTCGAAAAGCTCGCGCGGGCGGGCGTGGAGACCCTCCTCGCCGAACCCGTGCAAAAAAACGTCCTGAAAGTGCGCATCCGCGGGAAAGACCGTAAAAAAGTTTTTGCAATTTTGCGGGGTTCGTGTTATAATATAAAAAAAGTCCGCTATCTCGGCGCGGAGCGCGCCGTGCGCGCCCTCGTCCGCGGGGCGGGGCTCGCCTTCGGCGTCCTCTTTTTCCTCGTCGCCGTCCCCCTCGCCGAGAGCCGCGTGCTGCGCGTGAACGTCGTGGGAAACGGCGCATACTATGAAAGGGAGGTGCGCGCCATCCTCGCGCGTGCGGGCGTGAAAGAATTTTCCGCCATGCCATCGCAGACGGGGGCGCTCTCCGCCGAGATTCTCTCCCTTCCCCGCGTGGAGTTCTGCTCCTTTCACACGGCGGGCGGCGTGCTCACCGTGGAAGTGCGGGTGAGCGACGAGGCGCCCGCCCTCTCGGGCGAACCGCTTCTCGCGCCCGTGCGCGGCGTGGTGGAGGAACTCGTGGTGGTGCGCGGCACCGCCCTCGTCTCCGTCGGCGACGCCGTGGAGGCGGGTCAGGCGGTGGTCGGGAATTTCACGCTCTCGGGGGAGGAACGGCGCCCCGCCGCGGTCATCGCGCGGGTCACGGTGCGGACGGAGATCGCGCGGGAATATGCGCTCGGCGAGCGCGAGGCGCGCGCACAGGCGGCGCTCGACTTCGGGGACGCCGCGCTCACATGGAGAAAAACGGACGGAGGTTGGTTCGCCGAGGGCAGTGCGCTCGTCACGGGGGCGATCAACTTCGACTGAGGAGGAATTTTGACGGTCACGGTGGATACGGGCGCGCTGGACAAGCTCCAGCGGGTGCTCGGCGTATTCGATGAAAACCTCGCCGTCCTCTCGCGCGAGCTGCATCTCACGGCGCGGGTGGAGGGGACTTCCATCCATCTCGAGGGCGAGGAGGAGGCGGCGCACATCGGCGCGGAGACTCTCAGGAGCCTTCTCGCCGTCGTCGAGGAGGGCGAGGAGATCGATAAGACCCGCCTTCTGTACTGCGTGGAGCTGGCGCGGGAGGGGCACGCCGCGGACATTGCGGGCGTGATGCACGGCGTCGTCGCCGTCTCGGCGCGCGGCAAGCCCGTCAAGTGCAAGACGGTCGGGCAGAAAAAGTATGTGGAGGCGGTCAAGTCGCACACCGTCACCTTCGGCGTGGGACCCGCCGGCACGGGCAAGACCTACCTCGCCGTGTGCCTCGCGGTCGCGGCGTACAAGAGCAAGGAGGTGGAGCGGATCATCCTCACCCGGCCCGCGGTGGAGGCGGGCGAGAAGCTCGGCTTCCTCCCGGGCGATCTGCAAACCAAGGTGGATCCCTACCTCCGCCCGCTGTACGACGCGCTCCAAGAGATGTTCGGTGCGGAGACGTATGCGAAGCTCATGGAGAAGGGGACCATCGAGGTGGCTCCCCTCGCCTACATGCGCGGGCGCACCCTCTCGGACGCCTTCGTCATCCTCGACGAGGCGCAGAACGCCACCCGCGAACAGATGAAGATGTTCCTCACCCGTCTCGGGGAGGGGAGCAAAATGGTGGTCACGGGGGATCTCACCCAGACCGACCTCCCGGAGGGCAAGACGAGCGGGCTACGGCAAGCCGTCTCCCTCCTCAAAGGCGTGGAGGACATCGCCGTGTGCACGCTGGGCGACAAGGACGTCGTTCGGCATCCGCTCGTCACGCGCATCGTGCGCGCCTATGAACGGGAAGAAAAACGGAGGAAGGAAAAATGAAAGCTACTCCATCGAGCATCAAGGGCGTGACGAAGGCGCAGCTCGCGGGCGCCGCGCTCACCTATCTGCTGTGCTATGTCGTCATGATGGTCTTTGTGTTCCTGATGATCGTGCTCAACGACCCCGCGGGGTGGATGAACTTCGTCGTCGGACACGTCTCCTCCATCCTCTGCCTCATCTTCGGCATCTTCCTCCTCTTCGGCATCGTCTATTTCTACTATCTGTTCGAGGACGAGGAGTTCCTCGTCAAAAAGCGCAACGCGGCGCTCGTGTTCACCATGTTCATCTTCTCCGCTGTCGTGTGCTATCTGTTCGGGAGATATGTGAGCCTGTACGCCCGCCCCTTCGCGATGTTCTCGCTCCTGTGCCTCTTCCTGCTCAACCGCAGACACGCGCTCTTCCTCACCTTCATCTTCTGTTTCCTCCTCTTCGTCATCGACCTGTTCACGCGGGACATCGGGACGATGGAGGTGAACGAGAGCATCTTCTCCTCCCTCATGCTCAACTTCATCAGCGGTACCTTCGCGGTGTTCCTCGCGGGGAAGGTCAAGACGAGGGGCGCCCTCCTCGTGACGGGCGTCGTCATCTCGGTGCCCACCGTCCTCGTCGTGCTCCTCTTCAACATCCCCGAGATCACGCACAATTGGATCGAGTACTTCGCGGCGGCGGGGTTCAGGATCCTCGCCTGCATCATCTCCGCCATCCTCACGCTCGCCGTCCTGCCCGTGTTCGAGACGGTGTTCAATAACCTCACCGTGTTCCGCCTGCGCGAGCTCACGAGCACGAGCGCGCCCCTCCTCGTGCGCCTCAAAACGGAGGCGCCCGGCACCTTCAACCACTCCCTCATCGTCGCACAGCTCGCCGAGACGTGCGCCGTCGCCATCGGGGACAACGCCGAGCTCGCCCGCGCCGCCGCCTACTACCACGACGTCGGCAAGCTCAAACAGCCCGACTGCTTCACCGAAAACCAGGGCGATTACAACCTGCACGACGAGATCACCCCCGAGCTCTCGGCGGACATCATCCGTTCGCACACCAAGGACGGCTACGAGCTTCTCATCGCCTCGCACATGCCCAAGGCGATCGCCGACGTGGCGCGGGAGCACCACGGCACGCTGCCCATCAAATATTTCTACAACAAGGCGGTCCGCCTCTCGGGCGACGCCAACATCAACGACTTCACCTATCTCGGGCCGCTCCCGCAGACGCGCATCGCGGCGATCGTGATGATCGCGGACGCGGCGGAGGCGGCGACGCGCGCCGCCGCCGACCGTTCCCCCGAGAGCGTGGAGCGCACCTGCCGCGCCATCATCGAGGAGAGGATGGACCTCGGGCAATTCGACGAGTGCGACATCACCATGCGCGAGCTCACCATCATCAAGCAGACGCTCGTCGAGGCGCTCTCGGGCGTCCACCATCACAGGGTGAAATATCCGTCCATCCGCTTCAACCGCGAGCATCAGGCGGTGCACGAGGAGGACGACAATGAGTAAGGTCGTGCTGGACGGCGGCAGACGCTTCCCCATGAAGCGGGCGCTCGAAGGGGCGCTCTTCGGGGAGGCGGAAGCCGACCTCCCGCTCGTTTTGGAACTTCTTCTCGTCTCCGAGGAGGAGATTCGCGCCCTCAACGCGCGCGAGCGCGGCGTGGACGCCGTCACCGACGTGCTCTCCTTCCCCGCGGACGGGTTCGCGGCGGGCGAGCCCATCCGTTCCGCCGCCCATGCGGACTGCGTGGAGCCCGTCTGCGGCATGCGGAAGGGGGAGCGGGTGGAGAAGGGCGCGCGGCTGTATCTCGGGAGCGTCGTCATCTGTGAAAAGCGCGCCGCCGAGCAGGCGGAGGAGTACGGGCATTCGTACGCGCGGGAGCTGTGCTATCTCGCCGTACACGGTTTTTTGCACTGTCTCGGGTACGACCATCTCACCGAGGAGGACAAGCGCGCGATGCGCGCGCGCGAGGAGGCGATCATGGAAAAACTCGGGCTCGGGAGAGAGGCATGAGGAGCGGAACGGTCGCCGTCATCGGCAAAGCGAACGCGGGCAAGAGCACCCTCGTCAACGTATTGGTGGGGGAGAAGGTCGCCATCGTCTCCCCCAAACCGCAGACCACGCGCGATCGCATCCTCGGCGTGCTCACGCGGGAGGACAGGCAGATCGTCTTTGTGGACACGCCGGGACTGTACCGCCAGCGCAACGCGCTCACCGCGCGCATGATGAAGACCACCGAGACCGTCTCCAAGGACGTGGACGTCATCCTGTTCGTGCACGACGGGCACGCGGGGCTCGGGGAGGACGACCTCGCCCTCATGAAGCGGTACGCGGCGGCGGGCGCGCCCATGCTCATCGCCTATACCAAGATCGACATCATGCCCGCCGAGAAGATTCCCCCCGACGCGAAGGCGATCTACGAGGCGGGAATCGGCGCCGACGTCTTTCCCGTGTCGGCGCGCAAGGGGCGCAACATACGGCGGCTCGAGGACGCGGTCGCGGCGCTCCTGCCCGAACAGGACCCCCTCTTCCCCGAGGACGTCGTCTCCGATCGGAGCGAGCGCTTCATGGTGGGAGAGCTCATGCGCGAGAAGATTCTCCTCAAATACGAGAAGGAGATCCCGCACGGCGTGGCGGTGGTGGTGAACGGGTTCGAGCGGCGGGAGTCGGGCGCCTACGCCATCGACCTCGACATCGTGTGCGAGAAGAAGAACCATAAGGCGATTCTCATCGGCAAGCAGGGGGCGGCTCTCAAAGAGACGGCTTCCTTCGCGCGGAAGGACATGGAGAAATTCCTCGGCGCGAAGGTGTTCCTCACCGTCTATGTGAAGGTGCGGGAGGATTGGCGCGACCGCGCCTCCCTCATCAAGGAATTCGGGTACGGCGACGGCGATTAGGCAGTCGGTGGAATGCCCCGCGCCGCCCGCATAAGGCGGGCGGCGGGCGCACATACTGGTTGCATGGAAAAGGACGCGAAGGAGCTCGCATGGGAGCTCTTCGAGAGAACGGGCAATTTCAGTTATTACATGTTGTATAAGCGGCTCAAATAGCCGAGGGGGCAGATATGGAGTTCAAGACGGATGCGCTCGTGCTTCGCGCGGTCGATTACGGCGAGAACGACAGGATGGTCACGCTCCTCACCGCGGCGCGGGGGAAGATCGGCGCGGGCATGAAGGGGGTGCGGCGAGCGGGCGCGAAGCTGAGGTTCGCTTCGCAGCCCTTTTGTTTTGCCGAATACGTATTCGCGGAGAAGAGCGGGCGGTACACCGTCACACAGGCCTCCCTCCACGACGGCTTTTACGCGCTCCGCGAGGACCTTCGCGCGCTGTACGGGGCGGCGGCGGTGGCGGAGGGGTGCGATGCGCTCTCCCGCGAGGGGATGGAGTGCGGCGACCTGCTCGTCGCGGCGGTGACGGCGCTCCGCGAACTGTGCGCGGCGGAGGAAGATGCCTCGGCGGCGCTCGTGCGGTTCTTCACGCGGGCGGCGCAGACGGCGGGCTATCCGCTCACGGCGGAAAACTGTCCCGTCTGCGGGCGCAAGCCCTCGGGGCGGATGTATTTCGATTTTGCGACGGGCGCCTTCCACTGTGCGTCGTGCGCGGTGGGGGTGCCGGCGAGCGAATCCACCTATCGCGCCGTGCGCGCGGCGCAGGGAGCTAAGACGGGGGAGCGGGGCGACGGCGATGTGCGCGCCCTGCGCCTTCTCAAAGCGTATTTTTCCTATCAAGTGGAGAGCGGACTCCCCGCGCTCGATGAGTATCTGCGCCTCCTCTGATTTCCACCCCCATATCTCGATTTTCCCCGCCGCTCGAATCGCCCCGTTGCAAGCAACGGGGCGATAATGTATGCCGCCCCGCCCGCACGTTCCATTAAATGTCATGTTGCCCCGCCCGCACGTTCTATTTGTCGAAGGGCGGCACAAGGCGCTTTGCACCGAACAGCGGAGGCGAAGCCTTTCCCTATTGTCATTTTGAGCGAAGTGAGCGAAGCGAACGAAGTCGAAAAATCTCTACCTTGTTTATAAAGCGGTGGAGATGTTTCGACTTCGGCTTCGCCTCCGCTCAACATGACAAAAAAAGGGAATGCGCCGCGCGGGTCATGACATAAAGAGAATGTGCGCGGGTCATGACATTAGAGAAGCGCCTTTCTATTAAACTTTCTCGCGCGGAGCAAAATCGCATTTTGCGGAGCGCGCCCCAATTTACGCGGCTCGTCCGCGCTTGTTGTCTGCGCAAGCGATGAAGAGCCCCAACCGCGTTTCCCGTCCCCGCCAATTTCCGTCGCGAAATTCTTTGCCCTTATTCTTGCCCCGCAGGGAGTTTCTCTTTGGAAGAATTTCGCGAAATATCTTCGCGCGCGCGTATACAATGTAAATACAATATAAATATGCTCCTAAACGCTCTCGCGGCGCCGACGGAATTTGAGGGTGCTGTGATAAATTTCACATAGAAAAATAATTTTTTCACGAAAATGTATTGACACGGCTTGGAATTTGTTGTAGAATGTTAGTACCATTGCATAAATGGGAATCTTTATCATTTCAAAGGGGAGGAATACAAAGACATGAAGAAGCTGAAAATTGCGCTTTGTGCGCTTTTCGCGTTGACGATGTCTCTCTTCCTGTTCGCGTGCGGACCCAAGAAGGATCCCGAAAAGACGCCTACGGAAGCAAAAGTGGACGAAGTCATCGTGGAAGGCTCCATCTCCGTCGGCGATAGCGTTGCAAATGCAGACGCTATCCCTTCGGACCAGCTGAGCGCGATCAAGGTTAAAGTTGTGTACGAGGGCGTGGAGGGGACGACGGAACTTACGTCGGCCGACTACACGATCGACTACACTGCCGTGACGTGGCAGAAAGCCGGCTCGTACAAGGCGACTGTCAAGCCCACCGAAAAGAACGAGTACAATTTGACCGGTGAGCTTACCGTCAACATCACGCACACTTTCGTCGAGGGAACTGACGGTCAGCTCCGTTGCCAGTGCGGCGCGGTCCAGCTCAAGTACACCGACCTCAAAGAGTCTGTCAAGATCGGCGGTTGGCACGGCGGCGTTACGCTCGGGGCTGATAACAAGATGATCACGGCGCCCGGCGGCGCGCTGACGGGTGTCACCCCGCCTCCTACCTCTACGGTCGGCCAGCTCGACAAGGGCACGAAGATCACCCTCACGGGTACTGCTCATGCGCACAATGCGGGGAACACCTACTATACGCCCATCCTCGGTATCGCGAACCTTCAGCTCGGGTCGGATGGCGGTGCGGTGCTTCAGCGCAACGACAACTACACCATCTACGATGGCATGACCAACGGTCTCCACGGCTTCAAGACCGAGCTCGACAAGACGTCCAACATCGACGCGACGCTCGGCGAAGCGACCGCGACGAGCGAAGAGCTCAAGACCTACTATCAGGGCGACATCTCCGAATCCAAGGATTACTATGACGAGGCTGAACCCGATAAAGTGACGAAGATCTCCCTTTCGTGGGAGTACAGAGAGGACGGCGTCGCCGTCATGACGTGGGATAACCTCGATACGGGCAGAGTCCGTACCGTCACCGTCAAGATGCCCGAGCGCTCCTTCTACAACGCCATTCTCCACGGCGAAGAGATCGACATGGAGTTCGACACGATGGAAGTCGTCCAGTCGCTCCAGCTCAAGGAGATCTCGTCTGTCACCGGCACGCCGAGACATTACATTGAGAACGAGATGTTCGACAGCAGCGAACTCACCGTCAATATCGCCTATGAGGGCAAGGAAGGCACCTCCAAGGCAGACCTTGTCACCGTTTGGGCGAACGAGACGGCGAATGCGACGGACGAGACGGCAGGCTGGGTAGACCTCGGCTTCACGCCTCTCACCGCCAAGATGCAGTCCTTCCGCGTCAGCGTGACGGTCGGCGTCGATACGAAGTACAAGTCGATCCCCGCGATCACGGTCGTGAAGAATGCCGTCAACGACGACATGAGCGGTCACGATGTGGAAGTGGGCGGCGTCAACTTCCCCGACAGCGGTCTTACCGATTTCTCGTTCGGCGCGACGAGCAACGATCTCGCAGAGGTCACCGTCAAGGGTGTGGCGAAGTCGCTCACCGATGCGCAGAGAACGGCGCTCGGTGCGGACAGCTCGTTCACGCACTATGTCACCTTCTATATGTATGGCCGTGAAGGCACGGTCGGCACCTTCGCAACGACCGGCACGTTCGATGTCGTGGTCGGCACGGCTGCCGCAGGGAAAGCGGTCGCGACCGATAAGGGCGTCGGCGTTGTCGTCGCCGTCAAGGCGGATACGACCACCGCTACCATCAAGGGCGCGAATGCAGACAACAAGGATATCGTCGTCGTATTCGACGGTCTCAGAGGCGTGAGTGTCGTCTCCGTCGTTACGGCAGAGAATCTTAGCCTCAACAGCAAGAGCGATTTCACGATCGTCTACAAGAACGTGGATGTCGCGAATGAGCAAGCGCTCGTCGATGACTACTCGCTCATGATCAACGGCAAGAGCGTGTTCTTCAACACCGCTTCCAGCCTCACGCCCATCGGGCAGAACGGCAACGTGCAGGTCAAGTCGGTTACTCTCAGCGGGAAAGACCTCACCGTCACCTACACGTACGGCGGCTTCGATCCCGTTGAACCCAGACCCATCGCGGTGCAGCTCGTCGATCTCAGCGGCGAACCCGTCGTCTCCGATACCATCTATCCTGCGATGGAATTCGCGGCAGACAATGGTTTGAAGGACGGCAATATTCTTGTGAGCGTGCAGGGGACCAACCTCTATCTCGCTAAAGCATTCAATGTCGCTGATGTCAAGGATGCGACCCTTAAGCTCGATGCGCTTACGTTCTCCGCGAACATGGGCGGCAACACCCCTGCTGACTTCAAGAAGTTTGAGTATCTCAGAGCATACGATTTCGGCTTCGCAACGGCGGGCGGCGTGACCACTCTCACGAATGCGGGAACTCTTCTCAACGGGCTTGCATCCGTCAAGACGGTCGTGTTCGGCACCATCAACAACGCGAAGGATACCGATCACGGTGCGGTCGTCGTCGTTACGGTCGATCTCACCAAGCTCGGCGTCAGAATGGCTGACAGCACCGCAGAGTTCGCATTCAATGTGGGCGGCGAGAGCTGGTATGCGACCGTGAACGCCTCCAACGAGGTCAGCGCGAATGTTACGTTTGAGCTTCCCGCAGCGGCGGTCGAATTCAATACGGTAACTGCTGCCGATTGCACGACGGCGATCGCTACCGGTTATGAGATCGGCGGTGCAGGTGCGGCTGCGAAGTTCATCGCTAATGCCGATGTCAAGTACAATGCTCACGCATGGGGTACCGCTGTGGACGGTGTCGAGACCTGCACGCAGTGCGGCGCGACGAGAACGTCTGTAACTGTCGGCGATAAGCCTTACACCTACACGCTGAGCGGACGCACGACCGAGCAGATCGAGAATGTTGGCAACGGCGTGTGGTGGGATGGTAACAGCAATCCCGATGTCCTTGTCGGCGTCATCACCCTGCCTACTTCCAAGAACTTCGTCGTCAAGTACACCTATGATATGATCATCGATAGTTGGCGCGATATCGTGTTCCAACTCAAGGATGGCAATGGTCAGTTCGCTACGTTTGCTCCTTTCGAGGAAGCCGACACGTGGGGCGATCCTCTCTTCCCGAAGGCGACGAGCGCTATCACGAGCGCGATCGTCAACGGAAAGGAAGTCGCAGAAGACGGCGTCGCCAACATCGGCAACGAAGCGGAGAACGCTCCTGCGCAGTTGTATGGTAAGTATGCGGTCACGCTTATTTGGCTCAACGGTCAGATGAAAGTTGTGGTGAACTTCGAGCGCTACTATTCCAACTCCACCGGGTACGAGACGGGCGATACGCTCACCGCGATCGATAAGGACGAGGATAAGTACGTTGCAACGCTTGTCTATGAAGGGTTCGATATCGCAACGGATACCACGTTGACCATTCAGATCAATGGTAACCCTCACGGCGCGAGCAACTTCACCCGCACGATTGCGGAGGAAGTTACGGGCGACGATCCTATCGTTGTTTCCCATACGCACGACTACAAGAATTATGTCTGCGCAGGTTGCGGCGATGTGCAACTCGATAAGATCAAAGATCTCCCCGCGACGGAAGTCCAGAACGCACAAGGCGATCTTTTCGGTGCCCCCGATCATGGTTGGTGGTCAGCTCCTTCCACGGATGTGGCAGTAAGCGGCGATTTCATCATCAAGTACACCTTTGAGCAGGGTACCTGTGTAGATCCCACGGCTGCATTTGAGATGTATTCCGAGACGACGAAGGATGTTGACAATCCCGCTAACAATGCCTATTACGATTTCAATCCGAATGACAACGGGCGTTGGGGAACCTTAGCTGTTGTTGGTACGACGAATACGCTTAGGACAAACGGCACGAAACCCACGAGCTTCGCGGGAACGACGTATGAGGTCTATGCGTACCGTCTCGGAACGACGTTTGTGATGCACTATCGCGTTCTTACCGGAGACAACGTCTACACAGTAACCGATGTGACGGAGAATTTCACGCAGGATGCGCTTAAAGTGCATTTGAACGGTTTCAGCGTCGGCATGACGAATGTGAAGTGCTGGACCGGTACGATCACTGCTCCTGCCGAGGAATAAACGGCACAAATTCACTTCGGTGAATGAACAAAAGGACCTTGCGGAAACGCAAGGTCCTTTTTCGCGCTCTCTCCCCGCCCCGCACGTTTTATTTTGTCATGAACGCCCGACGCATAGCGCCAAAGTAGCGGAGACGAAATATTTCTTTATTGTCATTTTGAGCGAAGTGAGCGAAGCGAACGAAGTCGAAAAATCTCTACCTTGTTTTTAATGCGGTAGAG
>CANPXX010000003.1 GCA_947587085.1 uncultured Clostridia bacterium
CGTGCCGCCCGCGCCCGCATGGATGGAGAGGAGGGCGTTGGAGGAGTCGTATTTCCCGCGGAGGAGGGCGCGCACGCGCATCTCCTCGATGTCCGCCTCCGCCGCCGCCATCATCTTGTCGAGCTCGGGGATGAGCTCCTCCTCGCCCGTCTCCTCCACGAGGTCTATGATCTCCATCGCGTCGTCGAGCGCCTTTCTCCCCTTTTCGTAGGAGGCGATCTTGGATTCGATGGAGGAGATCTCCCGCCCGATCTTGGCGGAGCGCTCGAGATTTTGCCACACCTCGGGGTCCTCCTGCTCCTTGCGGAGCTGCCCGAGCTGTTCGCGGCGGTTGTCGATGTCGAGCGCGTACTTCGCCTCGCCCAAGGTATCCTCGAGCGTCTTGATCCTCAACCTGTAATCGTCTGCTTTGAACATTGTCTCACCTCGGAATCTGCGCAAAATCTCCGGGCGCGCGGCTCGGAGATCCTCTTATTTTCTGATCAATAGGGTTTCCCGTGGCACTTCTTGTACTTCAATCCGCTCCCGCAGGGGCAGGGATCGTTGGGACCCGGCTTTTTCGCCTTCTTCATGGTGGCGGGGTTGAACCGCTCGCTGCCGCTCGTTTTGAGCGCGTCCACATTGACCGCGGAGGGAAGCTCCTCCGCCGTCGTGACGGCGTCCTGCGGAAGCGAAGCGGCCGCCGCGGGACGTTCGGGCGCGGCGGGAAGAGGCGCGGGCGCGCCTTCCTGCTCGGGCGCGGCGGGGGGAACAGGTCTCGCCGCCGACGGCGCGGTGGGCATCACCCGTGCGACGGGCGCGCGGCGCACCTCTATCTGCGCTTTGAGCAAGAGGGCGATCGTGCGCTCCTGAATGCGCTCCACCATCTCGTCGAACATGGCGAAGCCCTCCTGCTTGTAGGCGATGATGGGGTCGGACTGCGCATATGAACGGAGCCCGATGCCCTTGCGCAGCTGGTCCATCGCGTCGATATGGTCGATCCAATTGCTGTCCACTACGCGGAGAAGGATCCTGCGTTCGGCGTCGCCGAAGTCGATCTTCCCCTCCGTCTCCTCGGTGATGCGCTTGATCTTCTCCTCGTAGCACTCCTCCGTCTTCTTGGAGATCTTGCGGATGGCGTCGTCGTACTCCCATTTTTCGAGCTTTTCGCGCGTGACGAAGTGAGTCCCCTCGGGCAACAGCCGCCGTTCCAACGCGGCGTTGAGGTCGTCCTCGTTCCACTTCTCGGGGATGTCATCCACGTTGACCGCGCTCTTCACGACGGTGACGACGTAGTCGGGGATATATTTTAACACCTGCTGGTGCACGTCCTCCCCCTTGATGACCTTCATGCGCTCGGCGTACATGATCATGCGCTGTTTGTTCATGACGTCGTCGTATTGGAGGACGTTCTTGCGGATGCCGAAGTTCCTGCCCTCGATCTGCTTCTGCGCATATTCGATGAGGCGGGAGAGCAGTTTGGATTCGAGGCTCTCGTCCTCCTGCATCTTGCTCTTCTCATAGATGAATTTCATCCGCTCGCCGCCGAAGCGCTTCATGAGGTCGTCCTCGAGGGAGATGAAGAACACGGAAGCGCCCACGTCGCCCTGCCGTCCCGATCTGCCGCGGAGCTGGTTGTCGATGCGGCGGGATTCATGCCGCTCGGTGCCGATGATGCAGAGCCCGCCCGCCTCGATGACCTTCACCTTCTCCTCGTCCGTCTTTTTCTTGTACTCCTCGTACAGCTTGCGGTAGCGGGTGCGGATCGCCTCCTTCTCCTCGTCGAGCTCCGCATAGCTCGTCGCGAGCTCGATGTCCTCGCGCTCGACGCCCTCTTCGCGGAGGCGTTTCTTGGCGAGATATTCGGGGTTGCCGCCGAGGAGGATATCGGTGCCGCGCCCCGCCATGTTGGTGGCGATGGTGACGGCGCCGTATCTGCCCGCCTGCGCGACGATCTCCGCCTCGCGCTCATGGTTCTTTGCGTTCAAAATGTTGTGCTGGACGCCGTTGCGGTGCAGAAGGCGGGAGATCTCCTCCGACTTCTCCACCGAGACGGTGCCCACCAGAATGGGCTGTCCCTTCTCGTGCCGCTCCACGATCTCGCGCACGATCGCCTTTTTCTTGCCCTCCTCCGTGGAGAACACCCTGTCGTGCATGTCGCGGCGGGCGATGGGACGGTTGGTGGGAATCTCGATGACGTCGAGCGAATAGATGGTCCTGAATTCCCCCTCCTCCGTCTTGGCGGTACCCGTCATGCCGGATAGCTTCTTATAGAGACGGAAGTAGTTCTGGAAAGTGATGGTCGCATACGTCTTGTTCTCCTCGCGGATCTTGACGCCCTCCTTCGCCTCGATCGCCTGATGAAGTCCGTCCGAATAGCGGCGCCCGATCATGAGACGCCCCGTGAACTCATCGACGATGACGATCTCCCCGTCGCTGATGATGTATTCCTCGTTGAGGTGGAAGAGCATGTGCGCTTTGAGCGCCTGTTGGATGTGGTGGTTGAGGGAGGCGTGCGCGATGTCGGCGACGTTCTCGATTCCGAAGTAGCGTTCCGCTTTCTCGGCGCCGAACTCGGTGAGATGCACCTGCTTATCCTTGCGCTCGATGACGTAATCCCAGCGGAGCGCCTCCGCGAGCGCGAGCTTGCGCTCGCCCGAGCTTTTATCCTTCTTGCGGCGTTCCGCGTTCTCCGCGTCCTTCAAGTCGTCGTCGAAGCCGCCCGTGAGGGTGCGGACGAAGCGGTCCACCCGCTGATAGAGATCGGACGACTGCTCCCCCTTGCCCGAGATGATGAGAGGAGTCCTCGCCTCGTCGATGAGGATGGAGTCCACCTCGTCCACGATGGCGAAGTTGAGATCGCGCTGTACCATGAGGCGAAGGTCGGATTTGAGATTGTCGCGCAGATAGTCGAAGCCGAATTCGTTGTTGGTGCCGTAGGTGATGTCGCACCGATAGGCGGCGCGCTTGCTCTCGTCGTCCATTCCGGGCACGACGACGCCCACGGTGAGCCCCATGAAGCGGTGGACCTTCCCCATCCACTCCGCGTCGCGGCGGGCGAGGTAGTCGTTGACCGTGACGATGTGCACGCCGTTTCCGCCGAGCGCTTCGAGGTAGGCGGGAAGGGTGGCGACGAGCGTCTTGCCTTCGCCCGTCTTCATCTCGGCGATGCGCCCCTGAAAGAGGCAGATGCCGCCGACGATCTGGACGCGGAAGTGCCGCATGCCGAGCACCCGTCCGCTCGCCTCGCGCAGGGCGGCGAAGGCGTCGTACAGAATGTCGTCCAGCGTCTCTCCCTTGGCGAGCCGCCCTCTCAGCACCGACGTCTGCTCCCTGAGCTCCGCGTCGCTCATCGCGGCGTACTTCCCCGCGAGCGCCTCCACCTTGTCCGCCATTTTATTCAGCTTTTTTAAGCTCTTTCGTCCGTCCCTGTTCTTGATGTAAGAAATCAGACCCATGCGATTCATCTCCGTAACGCGCCGCGGCGCGGTAATCTCCGTCTGTACATTTTACAATATTTTCCGAAAATGTCAAAGCGTTTTCGGGTGGTTTTGGTGAATTTTCCGCGCGCGCATACAAAAAGTGCGCCCCGCTCCCCGCCGCGCCCGCAGAAGAAAGCAAGCGGCGCCGCACGGAGGCGGCGCCGAGGCTATTCGGATGGAGTTTGGGGCGGCCGGACGGTATGGATCTGCTCCGCCTCTTCCGCCGCGGTGCGGTAGAGCTCCGCCGCGAGCTGTTCGGGCCGACCCGTTCCCACGCGGGAAGCCCCCGCGCGGAAGAGGGAACGAAGCTGTTCGGCGTTCTCCGCGTCCGAGGCGTCCGCCCTCAGCTTTCCTCCCCCCGCACGCACGGCGCGCAGGATGAGCTCGGTCTCCCCCCGCACGCACACGCCGTCCGCGCCGCCCGCGCACGCCGCCCGCACGCCGAGGGCGATGTCGTTTTCGCCGAGCGAATGGTCCTCCAACGAGACGAAGAGCGGATACCGCCGCACCGCGCGCCGCACCTTCTTCACCTCCCGCCTTAAATAGGCGTAATTGCCGCCGCGGAGCGCCGAATAGCACAGCACGAGGCGGATCTCCCGCGCGCCCTGCCGCACCGCCTTCTTCGCCTCCGCCTTTTTGAGCGCGGGAAGACTCTCGCCCGTCCCGCCGACGAGGCAGATGGGCGCGGTCGCGCTCTCCGAGAGGCACCGCTTCGCGGACGCCACGTTGACGGGCGAAACGAGCACGCCCGCCGCGCTCACCTTCTTCGCGCTCTCGCACGCCGCTTTGAGCGCATGCTTGTCCGTCTCCCGACGGGACGCGTCCACCACCAGCTTGCGGAGGGTCACCGCGATCTCCGCTTCCCTCCTCGTCCGCTTGAATTCCCCGTATTCCACGGCCTCCGCCGCGGATAAAACCGTACTTTCCATGGGCGAGATGATTCCCGAAAATGTCCGCAAATATTCTCTTCCCTCTCATTTTGTGACAGCAACTCTCTGCTATGATTCAATCATGAATCTTCTCTCCGTGCAGGGAGCGGGAGCGGCGTACTGCGCGCTCCTCTTCCTCCTATGCGTCATCGTCGTCCACCTCGTGAAGCTCGCGAAGCTCGGCTACCGCACGCGCGGCAAACGGCTCCCGCCCGAGCCGCCCAAGGTTGAGGAGCGCCCAGAGCCCGTCTACTACATCGTCGAGCGCAAAAAAAAGCGCGCCCGGGCGGAGTACTCCGAGCCCAGACGCATCCATTTCAAATAGGCGGTTATTCGGCAGGAGAGGCGGACTTCCGCAAGGCGAGCGAGCCCGAGACGCTCTCGAAGGAGAGGTCCGCCCGCCCGTTGCCATAGACGTAGACCCGCCCCTGCTTCACAGCGCCGTACTCGTCCGTGAACGCTCCTCTCCCCTCGAAATCGAGGCGGAAGCCGTCGATCTCGCCGAGGACGAACACGGCGTTTCCGCTCGTCGTATCCGCCTCCCCCTCCGCGAAGGTACAGCCGCGGAAGAGCACGCTGCCCGACACCGTATCCGCCGTGAGGGAGGTCGCCGTAACGTCGGAAAAGAGGATGTCCCCCGAGGCGGTATCGGCGGTGACTTCGAGCGCCGTGACGCCCGAGACGGACACCGTTGCCGCCGTCGTATCCGCCTCGACCTCCCCAAGCGCCGCCCCCGCGGGAAGGGTGACGGTGAGAATCTTTTGGAGACCGCCGGGGACGCGCACGCCGGACTTCGCGTACATGATGTTGAGAACGCCCGCGACTACGGCGGTCCGCACCGCATAGTCGTCGCTCTCCGCGCGCGATTCCGAAACGGTGATCTCCGTCGCCGTCTCGCTCGTCTGCACATACACCGCGCCGTCCAGCCAACCGATCTCGATGTCATGCACCTGCGCCGCGGAATAGCTCGCCGCGCCGACCGTGTAGCTTCCCGCGTTGCCGTAGCGGTCGAACCGCGCGCCGCACCCCGCGAGCAGAGCCGCGGCCGCAAGGAGCACCGCGGCAAAGACGGCGCGCTTCATTCCTCGTACCTCTCGATATTTCTTCCAGAATCCCAGAGTCGCTCCAAATAGTAGAACAGCCGCGATTCCTCGTTGAACACGTGCACCACCACGTCGCCGTAGTCGAGCACCCCCCAACGCCCCTCGCGCAGTCCCTCCGTGCGCACGGGCGCGAGGTCGTACTGCTTTTTGAGCGCCTCCTCCACGCCGTCGCCGAGGGCGCGCACCTGCGTGGCGGACTTGCCGCTCCCGATGACGAAGTAACTGCACACCACCGTCTGGTCGGACACGTTCACGATGACGATATCCTGCGCCTTCTTATCGGACATCGCCTTCGCCGCCGCTTTCGCGAGCTCATAACTTTCCATTTGCTTTCCCTCCGATTTACATTCTATTTTATCAAAAACCGCAAAAATCTTGCGATTATGTCACGCATAGTACTTTGCAAACCGCTGATTTATGCGGTTTGATGCGCTTTCAACCATTGATATGCGCGCTCCGTGAGCGGATAGACGGGCTGACCCTTCTTACGGAGATAGTCGAGCTGATGCCCGAGCGCGGCGAGCATACAGGCGTCGAGGTCCCTCCAAAAGAGCGCGCGGAGCTCCCAAATGTGCGGGAACGAGCGCCCCTCCTCCAAGAGGTCTGCGAGGTAGATGAGCTTGCCGAGCGCCGTCATATCCTCCCTCCCGCTCGCGTGGTAGCGGATGGCGTCGAGCACCTCCTCGTCGCGGACTCCGAAGAGGTTTGCGGCGAGCACGGCGCCGCCGTATTGGTGGACGACAGGCGCGGGGACGTCCGTCGGGACTGCCCCTTTCAGAAGAGGAGAATCTGTCGGGACGGACTTAGCGCAATCGTGGAGCGCGGCGGCGAGGAGCGCCTTCTCCTCCGAAACGCCCGCCGAGCGGGCGCGCGCCGCCGCCATGCAGGCGACCCGATAGCTGTGCTCCCGCCGCTCCTCCTTTTCAAGCGCGAGCGCGGGCAGGACGGCGGGCTGGGCATATAGTCCTCTCTCATGGATGTAGCGGAGCACCGCGCCGTCGAGCGCGGGCGGCTTCCCGAACGCCAAATCCACCTTGATCTGCGTCGAGGAGACCTCTTCGCCGACGAAGGGAATCTCCGTAAGCTCAGCATGGAAGCGGGTGCGGAAGGCGGCTCTGTCCGCCTCGGTGAGGGCGCCTCCCCTGCCGCACGCGGCGACGTTCACGCACCGCACGATCTCGTCGGGGTTGCGCCATTCCTCGAACGTCCGAAGCATATCCGCTCCCATGAGGAAGTACAGCTCGTCCTCCGGGAAGCGGGCGCGGAAGGCTTGGCAGGTGAGATAGCTGAAACTCTTCCCCCCCGCGCGAAGTTCGAAGTCGCACGGCTCGCAGACGGGGAGATCGGCGAAGGCGAGGCGGAGCATCTCCATCCTGTCCTCTCCGCTCGCGCACGCCGCCGATTTATGGGGCGCGAGGTTGGAGGGAACGAGAAAGACGCGCTCCAAGCCGAGCGCCCCGATCGCCGCCTTCGCAAACAGTTTATGTTGGGTATGGACGGGGTCGAACGCGCCCCCGAAAACAGCCGCTCTCATCGTATCGCTATTATACTATAATTTTTCGCGCGTTGCAAGTTTAATTGAAAGTTTACGGGCAAAAATCAATGGCATGAAGCACTTCGACCTCCCCCTCGTTCTCGACTCCCTCTTCTACGGCACGGCGGCAGGCGCCCTTGCCCTCGGGCTGTTGCGCTTTTACCGCGTCCCCCTCGCCGTCACGCTGACCGCCGCCGCCCTCCTCGCGCTCGCGGCGGGGTGTGCCGTCGCCCTGCTCGAATACGGGAGGCACAAAAAGCGCTCTCTCGGGAAAGCCGAACGCGAACAGCGGGAAAAGCTGCTCCTGCATCTCGCGCTCGAGAGGGAGGAACGCGTGCGGTGCGCCCTGCTCGAAGCATACAGGAAGGACGGGAAAGACGTCCGATGCGAACAGGACGGGCTGACCGCGGACGGCGAACGCCTCGTGCCGCTCTTCACCATGCAACCGCTCTCGGCGGACGCTGTGGCGGGACTCCTGCGCAAGTTCGGGAGCGAGCCGTTCACCCTCGTCTGCAACGCCCTCACCCCCGAGGCGGAGCGCCTTCTCGCCTCCTTCGGACGGCGCGCCGTGCGCGGCGAGGAGGTGTATGAGCTCTTCCGACGCGCGGACGCCTTCCCTTCCCCTCTTATCTGCGGCGAGATTCCCCGCCCCGGGCTGAAAATGAAGGCGCGCCGCGCCTTCTCCAAACGCAATGCGCGCCCCTTCTTCGTGAGCGGGATCCTGCTTCTCGCGATGAGCCTCTTCTCCTTCTTCCCCGTCTATTACGTCATTACGGGAGGAGTCCTTCTCATCGCGGCGGTGTTCATCCGTTTTCTCGGCTATGCCTGACGGGGACCCACGCTTCGGATCGCGTCCGCGAGGGTGGCGATGACGTCCGAGGCGTCGGGCGCGTACTCTCCCATCCGCTCCGCCACGAGCTCGCCCGCACGCCCCAACAGATAGCAGGAGCACACCGCCGCCTCGAAGGGCGGGACGCCGCGCGCCGCCGTCCCCGCGAGCAAGCCCGAGAGCACGTCTCCGCTCCCGCCCTTGGCGAGCACGGGCGAGCCCGTCGGGTTGATCGCCACGCGGTCGCCGTCGGCAATGACCGTGCAGTTGTTTTTGAGCACGACGACCACGCCGTACCGCTTGGAAAACTCCACGGCATGGCGGACGGGGTCGCGCAGGATCTCCTCCACCGGGAGCCCCGTGAGGCGGGAAAATTCCTTGGGATGGGGGGTGACGACGGCGCGGCAGCTCCGCTTCCCCAAGATCTCCACGCCGTACGCCGCAAGCGAATTGAGCGCGTCCGCGTCGAGCACGAGCGTGCCCGTATAGGAGGTGAAGAGCTCGTTGAGGTGGACGTACAGCCGTTCGCTCACCCCCGTCCCCATCCCGATGGCGATGCTGTCTGCGGCGAGGATCTCCCCGTCGATGGAGGAGAATTCCCGCAAGATCGCGGCGGGATACTTGCCGATGGCATACGGATAGACGCGTCGGATGACAAAGAGCTTGGTGTACCCGACGCCCGACCTCAGGCACGCGCCCGTCGAGAGGAAGGCGGCGCCGCTGAACGCCCCGCCCGCCATCACCGCCGCCGTGCCGTAATCGCTCTTATTGGTGTTGGAGCGGCGCTTGGGGAAAAAGGAGGAGATGTCCGCGTCCTCATAGACCATCGCGCCGCCCTCCCCCGCAAGCCCGAGCTCCGCGACGGAGACGTCCCCCGCGAGGTCTGCCCCGTCCGAAAGGAGGAGGGACTGCTTCAAAAGCCCCATGCAGACGGTCTCGTCCGCCCGCACGGCGGGAGGGAGCGCCTTCCCGCCCTCCGCAAGCCCCGTGGGCACGTCGCATGCGATGACGTACCCTCTGCTGTCGTTCAGGAAGGAGACGAGCGCCGCCTCTTTCCCCTCCGCGGGGCGTTTCAAGCCCGTCCCGAACAAACAATCCAAGAGGATGGGATACCTTCTTCGCGGCAGGACGGAGAAGATCTCGCCCCCGAAGGCTTGCTTCGCCGCGAGACAAGCGGGAGAGAAGGTCTCCGCCATGCAGACTACCGCGGCATCGTATCCGCGCGCGAGGAGCAGACGCGCCGCGACGAAGCCGTCGCCGCCGTTGTTGCCGCCCCCGCACACGAAGAGACAGTCCGATACGCCGAGACGGAGCATCGCCCGCTCCGCGGCGTCTGCGAGCGCCTTGCCCGCCCGCTCCATGAGCGACTGTACCGTCGCGCCGTCCCCGATCGCCCTCGCCTCCGCGGCGCGGACTTCCGAATAAGAATATGCAACTTTCATTTCAGCTCCTGTGCGCGCGGAAGAGGTCCCGCGCGCTTCTCAATCTGACGCGGAATCGGAACGCGCGCTCGGTGAGAAGATACTTTTCGTCGATGCGCGGTCCGCACGAATTGCTCCCCACGCCCGACATCTTGTAGTCGAGGTAGAGATAGGTATGCCCCGTTTTCGGCATCTCATGGGCATGCGGTCTGTGATCTTCGGGAAGATAGGGCGAGACGCAGAAGGAGAACGTTCCGTCCGCCATTAGTTTGCGCCCGTCGCCGAAGTCTACGCACACAAACTTCGTATCGCAACGGCTCCCGCTCTCCTGCGGCTTCGGATAGAGGTAGCACATCTCCTCCGAGTGCGCCGCCATGCGGTAAAGCCCCACGGGCGCGCCCTCCGTCTTATCGCAATACGCCTCGCCGCGCCCCCTGCCGAACCATTCGATCTGCGCGTGTTCCGCCCCGACAAGGTCGAGCACGAACCCGAACCGCGGGAGGGAGCGCACGTGCTCCGCAAGCCGCACCTCCGCCGTGACGATGAGCCCGTTCTCCTCCTCGAAGGAGAGCTCCATGTCGCCGACGGGAAGGAGATAGGGCGTGACCAATTTCCCGCGCGCGCCGCGCTCCGTCGTCTCGTACGGGAAGAAGGAAACGCGGTCCAGCCCGACGTCCAGCCACTCCTCTTTGAGGAGGACGTCGTTGTCGGTGGGAGCGCGGTAGAGCGACACGAAGAGCGGGCGGGCGAGAAGTTCTCCGCCGAGCGAGAGCCCGACAAGATTCCCCCGCTCGATGCGCCAGCGCAGGGTATTCTCCTCCCGCTCCGCCGCGGCGCCCTTCTCCGTTTGAAGCGCGATCTGCTTGACGCTCTCCCCCTCCCGAAGCCGAAAGCGGACGTTCGCATAGAGGTAGCCGTCCGCCGCGGGAGGGAGGAGGGAGAACCGCCGCTCCTCGCCCGCGGGCAGGTCGGCGATGTCGAGCGCGACCCGCTCCGCCACCCTGCCGTCCGCAACGTATTCGAGCACGCAGGAGACGCCCTGCTCCGACGGCATCGAAAAATCATAGAGGTTGCTTACGACGATCTCGTCCCCCTCCCGCCGCACGCCGAAGGGAGCATATACCTCGCGGATCTGCCCGTACTCGGGATTGCATTTGCGGTCGGTCGTGACGATGCCGTCCATGCAGAAATTTCCGTCGTGGGGATATTCGCCGAAGTCTCCGCCATAGAGAATCTTCTTCCCGCGGAGCACGCTGTGCGAACACCATTCCCAGATGAAGCCGCCGCAGAGCGACGGATGGCGGCGGATCACCCGCCAATAATCGGCGATATCGCCGCACGAATTGCCCATCGCGTGGGTGTACTCGCAGAGGACGACGGGGCGGTCGGCGCGGGCGGCGAAGCCGTCTAACCAAGCCTGTTCGGAATACATCCGCGAATACAGGTCCAGCGTACCGCCGTCCCGATACCTGCCCTCCGCGTTGCTCCATGCGCCCTCGTAGTGGATGAGCCGCCCGTCCCCCTTGCCCCTCAGCGCCTCCGCCGCCGCAACGAGGTTTTCGCCCCAGCCGCTCTCGTTCCCGAGCGACCAGATGAGCACGGAGGGACGGTTCTTGTCCCGCTCGTACATGCGGAGCGCGCGGTGGACGAACTGTTCGCGCCACGCGCCGTCCTGCGCGAACACATCGCAGGTCTTTTCCCAATCCTTGAAATTGCGCACCGCACAGGCGCCGTGGCATTCGAGGTCCGCCTCTTCGAGAAGATATACGCCCGCGCGATCGCACAGCCGCGGAAACATCGGATGCGGCGGGTAGTGCGAAGTCCGCACGGCGTTGGCGTTCATCGCACGGATGAGAGACAGGTCGCGTTCGAGGTCGGGAACGCTCTCGGTGAAGCCCTTCGTCGTCATGGAATGGCGGTTGACTCCCTTCAATTTGATAGGTCTGCCGTTGAGGGTGAGCACGTTCCCCTCCGCCTTCACGGTGCGGAAGCCGACCTCTTCCAAGATCGTCTCCCCCGCGCAACCGATCTCGAGGGGGTACAGGACGGGCGTCTCCGCCGTCCACGGGCGGCACGAAAGATGAAATTCCGCCTTCTTCCCCTCCCGAACGATCTCCCCCGCCTCGGTGCGGAGCGCAAACGTGCACTCCCTGTCCGCCTCGACCCGAAGGGAGCCCGTCCCCGTCGCGGCGTCGTATGCCGTGAAGAGGGAATAATCAAAGACATGCCCCTCGGGGCGGTGCAGAATGTACACGTCGCGGAAGATGCCGCTCATGCGGAATTTGTCCTGATCTTCGAGATAGCTCCCCGCGCAAAATTTGAACACGACCACCCGAATCTCGTTCTCGTCGCAAAGGTGCTCCGTGATATCGAACTCGCTCGGGCTGTGCGGCACGGAGGAGTATCCCACCTCCCTGCCGTTCACGAACAGATAGAAGCAACTGTCCACGCCGTCGAAGTTCAGGTAGTACCTCCCCTCCGCGGAGGGACGGCAAAAGCGCGTCACATAGACGCCGCATGGATCGTTGCGGTCGATGTGCGGCGGGTCGAAGGGGAAGGGATATTTGATGTTGGTGTATTGGTGCCGCCCGTACCCGAGCATCTCCCAGCAGGAGGGAACGGGAATCTCCCGCTCCGGCACGCAGGAGAGCGCCTCCTCCACCCCGACCTCGTCCTCGAAATAGCAAAATCCCCACTTCCGCAGATAGATCGGCTCGCCTGCGAGATAGTAGGCGCGCGAAGGAGGGGTCCCCCGTCGGGGCACAAGCGTTTTATGGGTGAGAAATTTCATAGCCGTATGGTGACCTCCGCGGCGGAGAGGGCGCGCACCGTCCCTCCGCATTCGATTTCCAGCCTGCCGTCGGGCAGGACGCGGCGCGCCGTCGCTTCGTACCTCTCCCCTCCCTCCGTCACTTGGACCGTCCGCCCGTCGTGGCACACATGGGCGAGGTACTCGGAAAAGTCGGAGGGCGAGACAAGGGCGCGGATGAGCGCCTCCGCCGCCTCCTCCGCCGAGGGAGGCTCGGGCAGGAGAAGGGCGAGCGAGGTCGCCGTGCCGCCGAGCGCGGAGACGTTGTTGCGCACGTTGAGCCCTATGCCGATCGCGCAATGGTCGAGGAGCGCCCCCTTCACGCCGTTCTCGATGAGGATGCCGCAGATCTTCTTTCCCCCGACGAGCACGTCGTTGGGCCACTTGATCTGCGGATGCACGCCGAAGCGCTCCAAGACGCGGCACACGGCGACGGCGGCGTGCGCCATCACAAGAAAGGCGTCCCGCGCGGGCGCTCCCTGCGGAAAGAGAAGGGCGGTGAGATAGACGCCGCCCTCTTCGGAGAGGAAGCTCCTCCCCTTGGTACCTCTGCCGCCGCTCTGCCGCCGCGCGCACACGACGACATTCTCCCGTCCGCCGAGATACCGTTTGATATACTCGTTGGTGGAGGAGACCTCCTCCAACCGTTCAATCCTCATATTCCTCCCCGAGCGACCGCAGGGCGGCGCGCGCCGTGTCGTAGTCGAAGCCCTTCGCGATGAGACGGGCGTACGCCCTCCGCAGGGTGGCTTCGTCCGCCTCCTTCCCGCGGAGATACTTCCGCAAGATCTCCTTCGCCGCCTCTTCGCCGCCTTGCACGTCCCCGAGCGCCTCGCCGATCGCCTCGTCCGAAACGCCCTTCGCTCTGAGCTCCGCCGCGATGAGCCGCGTTCCCTTGCGCTTTGCGGCGCTCTCCGCATACAGGCGGGCATACGCCCCGTCGTCGAGAAAGCCGAGCTCCTTCATGCGCGCGATGACGCTCTCGCACACTTCCGCCAGGTACCCCTTCTTTTCGAGGAAGGAGCGCACCTCCCGCTCCGTCTTCATGCGCGCGGAGATGTGCCCGAGCGCCTTGTCGAGCGCCGTCGCGCGCTCGCTCTCGAGCTGGATGGCGGCGAGCGTCTCGGGCGCGATCTCCATGCCCGCATTGAGCCCGTTTTGCAGGACGGTCGCAAGCTCCATCCCGCAGAAGAATCGCCCGTCCACCTCGACGTTGCACCGCGTCTTGTCTCTTTTTTGCGGCGTCAAAGAGGTGATGACCGCCATGCTATACCACTCCGTCCGAGGGCCATGTGCGGTTCGCGCGGAACCATTCCGTCTCTTTGAGGATGGTATCGTTGTTGCTCCCGCGGATGGAAAAATCCACGCCGTTCGACCGCACGGTGATCTCGCCGTTCATGGAGGTGTAGTTCCCCGTCGTCCCGTCGAGGGAGAGCGTGGTCACGAAGATGTTCTTGGTGTATTTCGCGACGCGGTCGATCATCGCCTGCGTGGGGAACTGATTTTCCTTCGTGGAAGTATATTCAGAGGTCCCCGCGCAACAGCAGACGCACACGTTTTCGGGCGTGATTTTGGAGAGCAGTGCGTCGTTCGACGACGTCTTACTGCCGTGGTGCCCCGCCTTGAAGAGCTTGCAGTGCGGAAGATCGTTCTTTGCCACAAGGCTCTCCTCCCCCTCTTTCTCCAAATCGCCCGTGAAGAGATAGTGGTTTTCGCCCTGCGTGAAGAGGGTGCAGACGGAATAGTTGTTCTCGTCAGAGGATGAGGTCTCGTAATATTTCTGGTACAGAATCTCGAAGCTGATGCCCTCGGCAAGCGTGTATTCCCGCTGTGCGCCGTCCGTTTGATTCCAGCATTGGAGCGCGGTGTAGTGCACGGCGCCGTCCTCGCTCACTTCCTTGTCGCGCGCGGCGATATAGTCCGCCGAGATCTGGGAAGTCGTATTTTTCCCCGTAAAGTCGATGATGGTCCCGCATTTGAAGTTGGCAAAGACGCCGTCCGTTCCGCCGCTCCCGACGAACGCCGCGATGTGGTCCTCATGGGCATGCGTCGCGATGACGTACTCCAAGATGCCGTCCGTGCAATATTCCTTGATCTTGGGCACGAGCGTCTTTGCAGACCCCCTCTTGGAGCCTGCGTCGATGAGCACCTCGGTATTGCCCGTCTTGATGAGCGTGCTGTCGCCCGCGTTGCCGTTCCCGAGTTCGAGGAAGTGGATCTCCAACTCCTGCGTCTTGCCCTCGTCGTCCGAGGAGCCGCCCGATTGAGGGCCCGATTGGGTATCGCCCTTGATACTGCCGCGGTCGGTCCACGTCCCGTTGTCTTTGATGTAGACTTCCCACGAGGCGTAGTCGAGGTACAGGTCGCCGTTTCTGCCGAGAGAAGGCGCGGGCGCACCGCTCCCGTAGAGCCAGCCGTTGCCCGTCTCGCCCTTTTCTCCTTGCTCGCCCTTTTCGCCCTTGATGGAGGAGAGCCATGCCTCATAGGTGAGCGCGGTCTCCCCGCTCTCGGCGCAGTTCTCCACATACAGATCGTAGATCTCGCGAATCTCGGCGTCCTGCGGGGTCTCGCCCTGCGGCGGGTTCGGGTTGAAGAGATCGAACGAACATGCGCATGCGCCGACGGCGATCGCCGCCGAGAGCAGCAATGCCGAAATCAAATGAAAAATCTTCCGCTTTTTCATATCTTTCTCCTATCTTTTTCTGTTTACCGTACGGAAAATTTCAAGAAATTCCAGCTCATCGGAGCGAGCTTCAACGTGACGCGCGAGCCGTCCTTCACGGCGGGAAGCTCCCTTTGGACGGGGACGATCTTCTCCTCATCGAAGGAATTGACGGCGAAGAGGTCGTTCGAGTGCATCTCGACGTACTCCTCCGCTTTGAGCCCCTCGAAGGAGCGAAGTTCGAGCTCCACCTCCCGCGCCTCCTGCGCATAGTTGCAGATGGAGACGCATACCGTGCGGCGCGCCCTGTCGTAGTTGACCGCCTCGTTGATGTACCGCGCCTCGCCGTACATGTTGGCAAAGCGGTCGGAATCCGAGAAGGTCCTGAGCGTCGCGCCGCGCGCGGAAGAGGAGAGGTAGCGGAAAGGATAGAAGGTCGTCTGGCGGAACGTTCTCCCCCCCTTCTCCGTCATGATGGGCGCGATCACGTTGACGAGCTGGGCAAGACAGCCGAGCTTGACGACGTCACAATGGTTGAGGAGGGTGTTCATGAGCCCCGCAAAGACGAGCGCGTCCTGAAAGGTATATACGTCCTCCAAGAGGTGGGGCGCCTTCTTCCACAGCGGCTCGCGGCGGGGCGCCGTGACCGACCAGATGTTCCACTCGTCGAAGCTGATCTTCACCTGCTTGCGGGAGCGGACTTTGGCGCGGACGTACTCGATCGTCGCCTGCAAGGTCGCGATGTATTCGCCCATGTCGTCGGCGCTCCCGAGGAAGTCCTCGAGCGGGTCCTCCCTGTCCTCGTCGTACATATAGTAGCGGTGCATGGAGAGATAGTCCACCGCCTTATAGGTGTGTTCGAGCACCACGCGGTCCCATTCGGGGAAGGTCTTCATCTCGTGGTTCGAGGAGCCCGACACGATGAGTTTGAGGGGCGAAGCGCACCATGAGGCGCCGCTCTCCTCTTTGAGCTCTCCGTTCGCCCAGCGCATCACCTTTGCCGCTTCGAGCGCCTTCCTGCCGTACTCCTCCGCCGAGAGATGCCCGATCTGCCAAGGACCGTCCATCTCGTTGCCGATGCACCAATAGCGGACGTTGTACGGCTGCTCTGCCCCGTTGGCGCGGCGGAGATCGGAGATCGTCGTCCCGCCCGCGTGGTTGCAGTACTCAACGAGGCGCGCCGCCTCCTTGATGGTGCCCGTGCCCATGTTCACCGCCATCATCGGCTCCACGCCCGCCGCGCGGCACCACTTCATGAATTCATCGGTCCCGAACTCGTTGGTCTCCGTCGTGAACCAAGCAAGGTCGAGCCGCGTGGGGCGCTTCTCGCGCGGTCCGATGCCGTCCGTCCAGTCGTATCCCGAGAGGAAGTTGCCGCCCGGATAGCGCACGACGGGCACGCCGAGCTCCTTGATGAGCCCGATCACGTCGCGGCGGAACCCGTCGGCGTCCGCCGCGGGGTGCCCCGGTTCATAGATTCCCTCGTACACGGCGCGCCCGAGATGCTCGATGAACGAGCCGTAGAGGTGCGGATCCACCTCCCCGATCGCGAGATTCGCGTCCGCAAAGATCTTGGTCCGTTTCATGCGTTCCCTCCTCATATCATGCCGAGAAGCGAGGCGATGTTGACCGCCGCTTCGTCGATATTGTGCAAAAGTTTATTGAGCGCGGTCTGCGCGCCCCTGTCAATGGATCCGTCCTCCGTCGTACGGAGGACCGCTATGATCATATCAAAATTCCGATAGATGACCTCGCAATCGGGATCGATCGCCTTGAACACCTCGTCCTCTGCGCCGTGCTGGACGGCGTACATCTCCTTGATCGCCTTGTTCATCTCGGTGAAGAGTTCGAGGTTCCCGTGCTTGAAGAGCTCCGCCATGGCGCCGTTGAGGCGCACGAGCTGTTCCATAAAGGCGAGATGCGCCCCGTTCGCTTGCTGCTCCATTACAGTTTCACTCCGTTTTGTTCGAGGAGCAGACGGGCGCTCTCCACGCTGTCCGTTCCCGCTTTGTTCTTGACGGGCGCAAACTCGCGCCTGCGCTCCACTTCGAAGGGGAGACAGCTCCCCATGAGCTTGATCATGTCGAGGATGAGCGTCTCGAATTTATAGCCGTTCTCGCTTTCGGGGGTGACGAGCGCGCCCGTCTCATCCATGTACGGCACCTTCTTCTTGACGACGTGCACGGGAATCTTCGCCCGCGCGATCTCCTCCAATTTGCTCCGCGAGAACAGGTAATTGAGTATGACGCCGAAGCCGTACCGCAAATTCCCCTCCCCGTCCCGCGCGTTCGCCATCGCGTCGGTGAGTTCATAGTATTCTATGACGGCGGGGAGCCCGTCCTCGAGACACAGCACGCCCACCTTTTCGGCGGGAGATGCCTTGCAGACCACCTTCGCGCCCGCCGCCTTCCCGCTCAGAAGGGTGGCGCCGAAAAAGACGGGGTCGGCGATGCGTTGCAGGACATTGTCCACCGCGAACACGTTGAACCACTCCACCGCGGGGAAATCTTTGAGACACCCCGCGCGGACGAGAGAAGAATACCACCCGCCGTTGCCGTTGGGCGAGAGCGCGAGCTTGCCCTTCCCCTCGAGGAAAATCTTCCCCTCGAAGTCCACCGCGGGCGCCATCTCCTGACGGAAGAAGCGGACCGCCTCGGCGGGATAGCCGAAATAGCCGTGCGCCTCGAAGAAGGCGCGCGTCTCGGCGTCGTTGCGCTCGCTCGTCATAATGAAGAGGGGCACCGCCGCACCGCAGACGCGGACCGCCTCTTGCAGGTTGCGGATGAGCTGTTCGAAGATATAGAGCGGACGGGTGACGCCGATGTCGTAGGCGCCCTTGGGCGCCGAGGAGCCCAGCCGCGTGCCCTGCCCGCCCGCGAGGAGCACCGCCGCGAGCTTGCCCTGCCGCACCGCCTCTGCGCCGACGCGCGCGAACTCCTCCTTCCGCCGCGCGATGTCGGGCAGACGGAGTCCCTCGATGGGCTCGATCGTGCCCGAGCCGCTCAGGTCCGCGGGATGTTTCCACAGCTCCACCGTCTCCCAATCGATGGCGGCGAGCCGCGCTTCGTATTCCGCGTGCTCTGCGGGGGAAAGCCCCTCGAAATCGAGGAGGTGTTCCTGTCCGTGTTCGCGCAAGATCTCTTTCAGGTTTTTCATGCCGTATTCCTTTGAGGGTCGGAGCGGGTCAGTCCCCGAACAGGAACGCCCCCGCGTGCCCCTCCTCCGCTCGGATGCGGAGAACGCCGTCCTCCGCCGTGTAGGAAAGATCGGTGAACGCGTCCGCGAGCCGCCCGACGACGGGAAGCTCCACGTCCTTCGCGTCCTTGAAGAAGTGTACGATGACGAGACGACGCCCGCCGTACTCCTTCACATACACCTGCCGCCCCGTCGGCATGCGGTAGTATTCCACGTCGCAATCCACCGAAACGATGTCGCCGCGGCGCACGATCTCCTTCACTGAGGAATAGAACTCCAAGCCGCGCCGTATGAGACCGATCTTCTCCTTCGGGCGCCCGATGTCGCCCGAGAGGCAGATGCGCCCCATCATCGCCGCGCACAGCGAATAGATCGTGCGGGCGTCGCTCTCGTTCTTGCGGAGGACGACCCAGATCTGCGACTGCCGTGCGGGGACCACGCGGCTCACGTTCGCCGCCACGAGGGGAATCTCCGCGCATTCGTGCGCGTCCGAGAAGGAGCACATGGAGACCTTGCTCATGCGGAGCGGCTCGATGCGGCTCCCGCCCGAGGCGCAGTTTTCGAGGACGATGCCCTTGACCTCCTCGCGCAGATGGTCCAGCCAGCCGAGGCTCTCCTCCGCGAGCTGTCTGCCCCCCTCTCCGAGGGAGGGAGTGCCGTCGGGAAGGTCGCACCCGAGACCGATGCTGTCGTTATAGTCGATTTTGAGATATTTGAATCCGTTGTCGCGCAAGAAGTAGGTCATCTTGCCGTCGAGATAGCGCTTGACCTCCGCAAGGCGCAGATCGAAGAACCGTCTGTTCTTGCAGGTGAGGACGGTCCCGTCGCGGCGGACGAAGGCGTTCTTGCACGCGAACACGTCGCTGTCCCGCCCCGCGATCTCGAATTCGAACCAGATGCCCGCCTTCATGCCGTGCGCCTCGATCTTCTCCACCACCCGCTTCATGTCGGGGAAGATCTCGGGATTGACGTTCCAATCGCCGATGGCGTTGCACCAATTCCGATCCATCGGCTTGTACCAGCCGCTGTCGATGACGAAGTAGGAGACGGGCAATCCTTGAAGCGCTTTGAGCTGTTTTTCGATCTTCGCCTCGCTCGGGTTCCCCCACGTTGCGCAATACTCGTTATAGAGGACGGGCATGCTCTCCTCGGTTTCGGGGACTTCGAGACGGTGGTCCGCCTCGTGGACGAGCGCGTTGCAGACGGCGTTCACGCCGCCCCGCTTCAAGCAGAAGCGCGCCATGTGCGTGGTGAACGACCCGCCCGCGGGGATCTCCTTGCGCCAGTGCCCGAATTCATAGTCGGCGAGCCCGCCCGAAAGCGCGCACGTCTCCTTTTCCTCGTACACTTCGAGCTGCCACGAGAAGGGCGCTTCGAGCTGTACGCCGAGCGTGACGCCCGCGGCGGCGTCCTCGATCGCCGCGAACGGGAAATAGCCGCGGTTCGCCATGCTCCCCACTTCTCCCCAGCGCTCAACCTTGACGCCGTAGCGCCCCCAGCTCATATCCAGCCCGAGGGCGGAGAAGGGTTCCGATTTGAGGCGGCACTCGCGCGACCATGCGCTCGTCATGCGGTGGAGCGTGAGCCCCGCCGTCGTCGAAGCGCCCCGCGAGAGCGCGCCGATGCCGCTTAGCGAGAAGGAGGAGAGATGTTCGAGGGTGCGCGGTCCCTTGGTGTGGTTCTCATAGCGCACGTTCACCGTGAATACGCCCGTCACGCGGTCGTAATTGAGGCGGTGGATATATTCGTTGCCCGCGCCGTCGGTGAGATAGGTGTTGAGCACGCCGCTCGAAAAATGCACCTGCTTCACCACTTTGAGCACGGTCGCCGCGCGGTTGCGCATCGTCACGCCGCGGGTGTAGTCGATGAGGGAATCGTCCCCCTTGAACGCGACCTGCACGAGGCTGTCGCAATGCAGCTTCTTGGGGTCCACCTCCGCGTCCGCGGGATAGACCGCAAGCCCGACCGTCGTCGTCTTTTCATGCCCCTCGACGGGGGATTCGACATAGTACACGGCGACGTCGCCGAACACATATTTTTTGAAAAACATATCTCCTCACGCGGGCGAACCCGCCGCAAGGGCGGGATTCCCCTCTCTATTATTCGGGGGCGGCAAAACGCCGCCCCCGTTCCGTTCGCCGTTTATCTTCTCGTCTTCCAGACCGCGTCCGACCACATGAGCTTTTCCTTGAAGGAATTGATCTCGGTGTGCTCGTCGATGAGCACCACTTCGACGCCCCACATGTTGCCGAGATCGACCATCTGCTGTGCCGTGACCACGGACGAGACCACGGTGTGATGGGCGCCGCCCGCATAGATCCACGCCGCAACGCCGTCCTTGAAGTTGGGCTGATACTTCCACATCAGTCCGCCGACGGGCAGATTGGGCATCTTATGGGGATATTTCACGAGCTCGATCTTCTGCACGATGAGGCGCATCCTGTCGCCCATGTCGATCATGGATACGGCGACCGCCTCGGGTGCGGAGATGCCCTCGAACACGAGACGGGCGGGATCGCTCTTTCCGCCGATGCTGAGAGGGTGTACCTGAATCTCAGGCTTCGTCGCCGCGAACTGCGGGGAAACTTCGAGCATGTGCGCGCCGAGGCAGAGCCCGTCTTTCAGATCGTAGGTGTAGTCCTCCATGAGCCCCGTGCCCTTCTGGTCCGCCATGTACTGCATGACGGCGCCGAGCGCGGCGATCTTCCAATCGCCCTCCGCGCCGAAGCCGAAGCCCTTGCTTTGCAGGTCCTGGATGGCGAGCCCGGGGAGCTGGTTCATGCCGTGGAGCGAGCCGAAGTGATCGACGATGCCGATGTAGCCGCCCTTCTCCTTGCAGAACTTCTCCATCGCGATCTCGTACTTCGCCTGCTCGCGGACGACATCCACGCGCTTGGTCCCCATCGTGTACTTCTTCGCATACTCCGCCATGAGCGCGTCCACTTCCTTCTCGGTGACCGCGTTGATGTATTCGACGAGATCGCCGACGGGATAGTAGTCCACCTGCCAGCCGAGGTTGATGTGCGCGTCGATCTTGTCCCCTTCGGTGACGGCGACGTCGCGCATGTTGTCGGAGAAGCGGGCGACCTTCACGCCCTTGGAGAAGGCGTATCCCGCCGCCACCTTGCACCATGCGGCGAGCTCTTTGAGCGCCTCTTCGTCCTTATAGTACCCGACGATGACCTTGTTGTCCATTCTGAGGCGGGAGACGATGTAGCCGAATTCCCTGTCGCCGTGCGCCGCCTGATTCTCGTTCATGAAGTCCATGTCGATGGTGTCGTACGGGAGCTTCTCGTTGTACTGCGTGGCGAAGTGGCACATGGGCTTCTGCAAGATTTTCAACCCCTTGATCCACATCTTCGCGGGGGAGAAGGTATGGCACCATGTGATGATGCCGATGCAGTTCTCGTCCGCATTGACCTTCTTCACCGCCTCCACGACCTCGTCCGAGCTCTTGCAGGTGGTGAGATACTTCACCGTAACGGGCATTCTGGCGCTCACATAGTCCGCCATCTCCTGCGAATGCTGCGCCACGTGCGCGAGCACGTCGTCGCCGTACAGCGTCTGCGAACCTGTGAGCCAATACACTACTTTTTCTTTCATTTCCGTTTACCCCTTTTTTTCTTTTTTGTCACGCCGAAGCGTTATTTCTTTTTTGTCTGCCCATAGTAGGCGTTCTTCCCGTGCTTGCGCAGATAGTGCTTATCCATCATGAATTGGTCGGCGCGCTCCGCGTGCGGGTTGACCGCCTCGGTGATCGTTGCCATCTTGGCGACCTCTTCGATGACCGTCGCGTTATACACGGAGTTGTCCGCGTCCTTGCCGAAGGCGAACACGCCGTGGCTCTTGATGAGCACGCCCGGTACTTCGAGCGGTTTCAGACTGCAACTGCGGAACTTTTCGATGATGGCGAGCCCCGTGTTCTTCTCGTACTCCCCCTCGATCTCCTCCTTGGTGAGCGAGCGCGCGCAGGGGATGTCGCCATAGAAGTAGTCGGCGTGCGTGGTGCCGTAGAACGGGATGCTCCGCCCCGCCTGCGCCCACGCCGTCGCATAGGTGGAATGGGTGTGCGTGACGCCGCCCACCTCGGGGAACGCCTTGTAAAATTCGATGTGCGTGGGGGTATCGGACGAGGGACGAAGGTCGCCCTCCACCACCTTGCCGTTGAGGTCCACGACGACCATATCGCTCGCCTTCATGCCGTCGTACTCCACGCCCGACGGCTTAATGACGATGAGCCCGCTCTCGCGGTCGATCTCAGAGACGTTCCCCCACGTGAAGAGCACGAGATGGTGCTTCACGAGGTCGAGATTCGCCTGCAATACCTTTTCTTTCAATGCTTCCAACATGACGGTCTCCTCCCGATTATTTTAACGAATGGACTGCTTCCCGCACGATGGGAAGCCCTGCAACATAGCGGTCGCCGAACGCCTCGAACCCTGCGACGTCGGCGGGATCGGGCGCGAGAGTCACTCCCTCCTGCCCCGCGAACACGCGCTCGTCGAGATAGTCCTCGAGGCTCTCGCCCTTGCGCTTGGTGATGAGGTAGTTGGCGAGGATCGCCATGCCCCATGCGCCGCCCTCGCCCGCCGTCTTCATGACGGTGACGGGCGCGTTGATCGCCGCCGCGAGATAGCTCTGCCCCACGCGCTCCGTCTTGAAGAGCCCGCCGTGCCCCGTGATGCGGTCCAGCTTGACGCCCTCCTCTTTGAGCATGATGTCGCACCCCACTTTGAGGGCGCCGAAAGCGGAATAGAGATGGCACCGCATGAAATTCGCGAGGTCGAACTTGCTGTCCGCCTTGCGCACGAACAGCGGTCTGCCGTGCTCCACGTTGGTGACGTGCTCGTTGGAGACGTAGTTATAGGAGAGCAAGCCGCCGCAATCCTTGTCGCCCGCCTCGGAGGCGAAATACAGGGTATCGTACAGCTTCCACTTGGGGATGTCCACGCCGAGGAGCTTTGCGAATTCGCCGAACATGTTGACCCAGCCGTTGAGGTCGGAGGTGCAGTTGTTGCAGTGCACCATGCCGACGAGGTCGCCGACGGGCGTGGTGACGAGGTCGATCTCGGGATATGCCTTGGAGAGCTCCCGTTCGAGCACGATCATCGCAAACACCGAGGTGCCCGCCGAGACGTTCCCCGTGCGCTTCTTGATGGAATTGGTGGCGACCATGCCCGTGCCCGCGTCGCCCTCGGGCGGGCAGAGCGGGATGCCGTATTTGAGATTCCCCGAAGGATCGAGGATGCGCGCGCCCTCTTGGGTGAGTCTGCCCGCGTCCTCCCCCGCGACGAGAATCTCTGGCAAGATATCCTCCACCTTGAAGGGAACTTTGCCCTTCACGAGGTCGTTGAACTGTTTGAGCATCACGGGGTTATATTGCTTGGTGACGGGGTCCACGGGGAACATGCCCGACGCTTCGCCGATGCCGATCACCTTTCTTCCCGTTAGGAGCCAATGTACATAGCCCTCGAGCGTCGTCTGGAACACGATGTCTTTCACGTGCGGCTCGCCGTCTAAGATCGCCTGATAGAGATGGGCGATCGACCAGCGCGCGGGGATATGATACCCGAAGAGCTCGGTGAGCCTGTCGCCCGCGTACGCCGCCGTGTTGTTGCGCCATGTGCGGAAGGGAACGAGGAGCCGATCGTCCTTGTCGAACACCATGTATCCGTGCATCATCGCCGAGAAGCCGATGGCGCCGATCGTGGTGAGCGTGACGCCGTATTTTTCCTTGACGTCCGCCGCCATCTTCGCATAGCAATCCTGAAGTCCGCCGACGATATCTTCGAGCGTATACGACCAGATGTTGCCGATGTGGCGGTTCTCCCAATCGTGACTGCCCGACGCGATGGGCACGTTGTTCTCGTCCACGAGCACCGCCTTGATGCGCGTGGAGCCGAATTCGATTCCGAGCGCGGTCCTGCCGAGTTCGATGAGCTGTTTTGCTTCCATAACTTCCCCCTCTTTTTCATCGTACAATGGTACGGATATATTATAGAATAAAAAACTCGAAATTTCAATAGAAAAACCAAAAATAATCGGAGATTTTTTGCATGAAAAAAGGACGCGGCGCAACACCTTCCGCGTCCCTTTTCGGTCCGATCATTCCTCCTTCGCGTCGTGCACGACGACCTGCGGGAAGGGAACGCTGATGCCGTTCTCCTCGAACACCGTCTTGATGGCGCCGCGCATCTGCCGCTGTGCCGCGAAGAAGTCGCTCTCCTTGCAGGTCGCGCCGAAGTGAAGATCGACGCTCGACGAGGCGAGCGCGTCCACGCCGTTGAAGTCGATGTCGCTCAGAAGCGCGGGGCACATCTCCTTGATCTTCCCCTTGTTCGCCTCGAACACCTCCTTCACGTGCTGCAAATTCTCCTCATAGGGAACGCCCACGATGACGGTGGGATAGGAATCCTTCCTGCTCTGGTTGACGAATACCTTGATGGTGGAATTGTTCGCCACGCGGATGTCGCCGCTGTAATTGACGAGCGTCGTGTTGCGGATGCCAATCTCCTGCACCGTTCCGCGCCAGCCGTCGATGGTCACGATGTCCCCCACCTGAAGGGTGCCGTCGCACACGAGGAACACGCCCGCGACGACGTCGGCGATGAGGCTCTGCATGCCGAGCCCGACGATGAGGGTGAGCACCCCGGCGCCGGCGACGAGCGCCGCCACGTTGATGCCCCAGACGGCGAGCACCGCAATGGCGCAGACGACCCAGACGACCACCTTCACGAGGCTCTTTACCAGCTTTCCGATGGTGAGCCTTCTCGGCGTGCCGCGGAACACCTTGTCGAGCACGATGCAGATGATGAAGAGCACCGCGATCGTGATGAAGAAGATGAGCCCGCTGTTGACGATGCACGGGATGAGCGCGAGAATGGCGTTCAGGAAGGGATAGGGCGTGGGATCGGAGACGACCCAGGCGTCCTCCGTAAAGATCTTATCGTAGAACACGTACCCGATGACGGCGATCGCCGCGAACACGACGAGAAATACTACGCCCGTGACGAGGGACTTGTTCCCCTTTTTTTGTGTTTTTTCCATGATGTACCTCCGTTTTCCGTACAATTATAGCGCGGCGGAGTCCCTTTGTCAAGAATTACACAAAAAAAACGCCCGCGCGCGCGGACGTTTTTTCGGAGCGTTCACAGAAGGATGCAGATGACGCCTCCCTTCCCCTCGTTGACGATTCTCGTGACCGTCTTTCTCATCTTGCGCCGTACCGTCTCCCCCATCGAGCGGTTCTTGACGTACAGCTCCTCGCCGAGCATCTCTTTGAGCGTCTTGCCGAACATGTTGGTGTTCCATGCGCGCTCGGGTTCGGAGGCGAGGTTCTCGCTGAGTTGCTTTACGAACGCCTCGCTCTGCTCCTCGTTGCCGAGGGCGGGACGGACTTCCCCGCTCAGATCGACGCGGATGATGTGGTAGCTCGGCGCGTCGGCGTGGAGGTTGACCCCCACCCTGCCGCTCTTCTTCACGAGTTTGGGTTCGGAGAGGTTCATCTCCTCATGCTCGGGCGGGACGATGCCGTAGCCGAACTCCTGCGCGTCGGCGAACGCCTGCCCCACCCGCTCGTACAGCCGCTTCGCCTCGGCGAGCCCTGAGACGAGGGACATGAGCGCAAAGTCGTCGGCGATCTCCTCGCCGCATTGCTCCCCGAGAACGCGGTAGAACACGCCCTCCTTGGGCTCGATCCTGCAATGCGCCCTGCCCGTGGCGGCGTCCATGGTGACGGAGACGGGCGGCTTGAACTTGTCGCTCTCCGCAAAGAGGGCGTCGAGCGCGGCGCAATCGCTCATCTTGAAGATCTTGGGCGCGACCGTGCGGATGCCCTCCAACAGCTCCGCGATGAGGGGAGAATCCGCCTCCAAGACGCGCATCCAATCGGGGATATCCACATCGATGGAGACGACGGGGAATTCATAGAGCACCCGTTCGAGGACGGCGGCGACCGACTTGGCGTCGAGCTCCTCCGCGTTGACGGCGACGACGGGGGCGTCGTACTTTTCTTCGAGCTCGGCGCGAAGGGTCTGCGCGCTCTCGGGCTCCCTGCAATTGAGGAGCACGACGAAGGGTTTGCCGATCTCTTTGAGTTCGCGGACGGTCCGTTCCTCCGCCCGCTCATAGGCGGAGCGGGGAAGTTCCGCGACGGAGCCGTCCGTCGTGACGATGACGCCGATGGTGGAATGGTCGCGCACCACGCGGCGGGTCCCCTCCTCCGCCGCTTCGCCGAAGGGGACGGGCGTTTCGCTCCACGGCGTTTTGACGAGGCGGGGCGCGCCGTCCTCCTCGAAGCCCGCCGCCCCCTCGACGGGGAAGCCCACGCAATCGATGAGGCGCACCCGCGCGACGGCGTTCTTCACCTTGATCTCCGCCGCCTCCTCGGGCACGAACTTGGGCTCGGTGGTCATGACCGTCTTGCCCGCCGCGGACTGCGGAAGCTCGTCGGTGAAGCGCTTCTTCTTGGCGCCCGAGATGCCGGGGAGCACGAGCTCCTGCATGAATTTTTTGATGAACGTCGATTTGCCCGTGCGGACGGGTCCCACCACGCCGATGAAGATATCGCCGCCCGTGCGCTGCGCCACGTCCTCGTACACGCTGAAAGTTTTCATAATCGCCTCCGCGCAAATGCTTTGCTATGTTACCATATGTCGAAGGCGGGAAAGTTATGAAAGAAAAATCGTCCCCGAAGGGACGGGAACGGTTTAAGCGTCTGTTTTTTTCCGCATGAGCTCTTCGGCGCCCTGCTGTTCGGCGAGGATCTCGCGGTAGTACGGGTCGTCCGAAAAATCGCGCGGGCGGGTGTACTCCCCGCCGAGCGCCTCGATGGCGTACCGCAATTCCTGAAATTCGAGGAAGTTGATGTCGTCGCGGTCGATGGTCTCCAAGAGATAGGGAAGCGCACGCGGGTCGCCGTACGCGGCGAGATAGCTCGCGCGCATGGGGAGCTCCTCCCCGCTCTCGCGGAACGCCCGCAGGAGAATCGCGAACACGCGCTCCTCCCGCTCCTTACAGCGCGATAAAATTTCGAGCATGAGCTCGGGGCGGACGCCGCGCGCATAGAGATCGAGGGCGCGCTCCTTGGCGAGGTCGGCGCCGCTTTTGAGCTGTTCGCACGCCGCCTCCGCCACGTCCTCGTCCCCACCCTCCTCCAAGAGGTCGAAATAGGCGTCGAACGCGCGGGGGTCGTCCCCCGCCAGATTGACGGCAAGGGTGGCTATCTCCGCGTCCTTGGAGCGGATGAGCCCGATGAGCGCCTGCGGGCACTTCCTCCCCTCCAGCTCGTTGCACAGAAAATCGGGCACGGGAACGCCCTCGGTGCAATAGGTTTGGAGCGCCTCGACGAGCTCGTCGTCCGTCATGGCGGCGAAATACCCCTTGGGCGTGTTCTTCGCGCGGGGGATGAAGGTGTCGCCGAACTGTTTATAGAGCTTGGGGATGATGTTCTCCCACTGCTTTTCGGTGTACTTGCCCGCATTGAGCCGCATGTATTCGGCAAGTTTTTCGTCAAAGAGACCGTCGAAATCGATGAGTTTCATCTCTTCCTCCTACATCATGATGTCGAGTATGTGCTTGGCGACGAGCTCGTTCGCGCCGAACATCTCCACGATGTCGGAGAACTTGCGCACGCCGTCTTTGAGGCGGGATTCCCGATAGATCGCCGCCGCGAGCGAGGCGCGCTCGTCGAAATACTCCCACGCGCCCACCTCCGCGAGCGAATGGTAGACGTCCTCCGCCGCCGCACAGATCTTGCCCTCGTGCTCCTCGGCGAGCAGGGCAAATTTCGCATACACATCGGCGAACGCCTGCATGAAGGCGGCTTGCTTGCGCTTATCGATGTCCAGCTCGTGGATGTAAAATTCCTTATAGAGATTGCACACCACCGTGCCGAAGGAGTTGTCCTCATTGCGCGCCACGAGCTCGTGGAGGATGGAGAGCTTCACGCTCTCGTCCTCCTCCCAATCGATGAGCACTTCGCGCAGGAGGGCGTCCGCGCGGCACCGTGCCGCCACCCGCCCAGCGATGACCTGCAACTTTTCGTCCCGCCCCTCCATCTCGTCGAAGGCGAGGCGGAAATCCTCGGCGAGCTCCTGCGAGGAGGAGAGCGCCTCCGCCGCCTCCTCGTCGAGGTTGCAGATGCGGAGGAAGTTCTCCGCGATCGCGCGGTACTTCGCCTCGGGCATATGGTAGTAATAATTCATCGTGACGCGCTCGCCGCCGTCGCGCATCTCGCGGAGCCGCTCCAAGTACCACTTCGCGACCGCCTTGCGCGGATACACCGTGACGAGCATTTCGAGCGCGTCGATCGCCGCCTCGGTCCGCTCGGTATGCACCGCCGCGACCGCCGAAAACCACAGCACGTTCTCGTCGTACGGCAACCGCTCGCGGAGGACGCGCAGCTTCGCGAACGCCTCCTCGTCCAGCCCCGTCTCACACAGCGCCGTCGCCGCGCGGTAGAGATCGTCCGTCTCCTCGCAGGGGAGCGAGGCGAGCTTCTTCGCCGCCTCCCGCGCGCCCTCTCTGTCCTCCCGCGCGCCCAACACGGCGCAATAGGTGGTGAGCGCCTGCACGTTGTTGGGATACTTTTCGAGCACCCGTCTGCACTCCTCCGCCGCCCCCGCCTCGTCGCCGAGCATGAGCGTGCACATGGCGCTCAGTCCCGCCGCGGAGGGATATTCCTCGTTGTCGTCCTCCACCTGCGAGAAGGCAAGGCGTGCGCCCGCGAGATTCCCCCCGCGGAGGAGGGCAAGTCCTTCGGCGATCGCCTCCCGCGCGCCCTCCCCGGAGCCCTCGCCGTGCACGAGGCGGAGCTTGGGCGGCTCCTCGGGCTCGACGAACTCCTCCACCTCGGGCTCCTCCATGTCCTCTTCATAGGCGCGGTGATAGTAGAACGCGGCTTGGAATTCGTTCCCCATGTTGAGAAAGGCGACCGCGAGCCCCTCGTATCCCTCGGCGAAATCCTCCTCGTTGCAGGTGTCGAGAAAACGGTACCACGCGTCCACCGCCTCCCCGTACAGCCCCATCGCCTCGTACACATCGGCATACACGGCATACGCGTCGGCGAGCGGTTCATGCAGCGTCTCCCGCTTGTTGAGCACGGTGAGCGCGCCGAGATAGTCTCCCTCGTCGTACCGCTTCTCCGCGCTCTCGATGAGAAAGTCGTCGTCGAAATTCAGTTTTTGGATGGTTTCCTTCACGCGGACTCCTTGCCGAAGAGGGCGCGGACGTCCTCCTCCGTAAACGTGTGATCGGTATTGCAAAAGTCGCAGTGCACCGAGATGCGCCCCTCCTGCGCGAGGATGCTCTCCGCCTCCGCCCTCCCGAGCGACAGCAAGAGCGCGCCCACCTTTTCGCGCGAGCACGAACAGCGGTAGACGATCTCCCGCCCGTCGATCTCCCCGTGGTCGAAGCGGGCTAAGATTCCCGCCGCGCCCTCCCTTTCGAGGAGCGAAGAGAGGGAGGAAAATTCGGACATGCGCGCCTCGACGCGGCGCAACAGCTCCTCGTCGGCGCCGGGGAGCGGTTGCAGGAACAGCCCGCCCGCGGCGATACATCTGCCGTCCGTACCCACCTTCACGCCGAGCGCCACCCCCGTGGGGCGCTGTTCGCTTTCGAGAAAGTAGGCTGAAAAGTCCTCCGCGATCTCGCCCGAGACGAGCGAGCACGTCCCCGTGAAGGGGAGCCCCTCCCCGTCGTCGCGCGAGACGGTGAGCGTCCCGTGCGAGCCGACGCAGCCGCCCACATCCAGCTTTCCGTCCGCACGGGGCGGAAGTTGGACGTGCGGATCGGCGAGATACCCGCGCAATTCGAGCGCGCCGTTCCCCGCCACGCACAGCTTGCCGCCCGCGCCGTCACCGTCGAAGAGGACGGAGAGGCTGCTCGTTGCACATTTGAGCCAACTGCAAAGGTACGCCGTCGCCGTCATGGCGCGCCCCAGCGCCGCCGCGCAGACGGGCGTGAGGGAGTGCCGCGCGATCGCCTCGTTGACGAGCGCGGTCGTATCGAGGACGGCGCACGAGACGGCGCCGCCATAGACCAGCGTCTTGAAGATCTTGCTCACAGTTTGCATAGGAAATTCCATCGGTCGCTTCCGTGCATCGTCCCGCCGAGATGCCCCTCCTCGCGCAATACGGTAAATCCCGCGGCGCGGAGAGCGGAGAGGATCGCCTCCTCCTCGTGGATGTAGAGGACGTGCGTCTCGTCGAAGCGGTCGTACCTGCCGTCCTTTCCCTTCTCGAAGAGGGAGACCTCCATGCGCACCCGCCCCTCCTCCTGAAAGGAAAAGGCGAGATAGGTCACCCCGTCCCGATCGTCCACGGATACAGTATCGGCAACTTTTTGGCGGAGTTTGCGGGGAGAACTCACATCGAACCAGAACAGCCCGCCCCGTTTCAGACAGCCCGCCGCACGCCTGAACGCCGCGGGGAGCTTTTCGGGGGGGAGGTAGTTATAGCAATCGTTGGGCGAGAGGATGAAATCGTATCGGACGGGCGTACGGACGGTCGCCGCGTCGGCGCGGACAAACTCCGCGCGCACCCCCTCCTCTGCCGAGAGGCGCACCGCGCGGTCGAGCATGGGCACGGAGAGGTCCGCGCCCGTCATGTCGAAGCCCGCCTTTGCGAGCGCACGGGTGAACGCCCCGCTCCCGCATCCGAGCTCCAACCCCTTTCTTCCCGCGCCCGCCGCCCGCAAGCCTTCAATAAAATACTGCGACCATGTGGGATAGTCGCAGTCGTCGTTCAAAATTTCGAACCATCGGGCAAGATGATCGTATGCCTGCAATCCCGTTTCCTCTCTTTAATGCCGATTGAGCATCTTGGGCGGCTTGGGCGGCTTCTTCTTTCCCTTCTTGTTCACCTCTTGCAACGCCTTCTCGCGCTCCTCGAACTGTCGGTTATATTCGACGTATCTCTCCTCGTTCTTGTGCTCCTCCTCGTACTGCTTGACGTCCTCCTCCATCGCTTGCTTGTTCTCGCGAAGTTTTCTTAGGTCGTCGCGGTTGAAGGATTCGGGGAGCTGGTACACCTCGAAGCCGTCGTCGATGGGCTTGATGGGACGGGAGACGAGGCGGGATTTCCCCTGTGCGATGATGAGGCGCTGGTACTCCTGCACCGCCGCGCTCGACTGTTGCAGGTCCTGCACCGACTGCACGGCGGGCTTCCCGTCCTGCGCCTTGCGGTCGCGGTTGTAGAGCCCCCTGCCCACCGCCACGCCGAGGTTGGGATTGACGAAGCGGTCGAACGCCCACTGGCTGAAATCCATCCATACGAGGAAGAAGTAGGAGAAGCCGAGGAGCAGCATCAGGATGATGCCGATGACGGAGAAGATCTGTCCGCCGAAGATGGTGAGGAAGATGGGCCAGCTCGCAACGGCGGCGAAGAACACCGTCTGCGGGAAGGTGCCGATCGTCATGATGACGGCGTTGCGCAGGAGCGCCCACGGTCCCTGATAGTAGTTGATGCCGAGGGAAATCATCCACAGCGCCACGAGCAGGAAGAAGGCGACGAAGATATACCCCACCACCTTGGAGGCGAGCAGCCATCCCGCCGCGGAGGCGCCCGTGGCGACGTACAGGTCGGCGAGGTTCCCCATGAGCCGCGCCATGAAGAGCACGACGGTGAACACCACCACCGCCTCGCACACGTTCCAGAAATTGCGCTTGATGCCGCGCCAGAAGTCGTAGGCGACGAACACCCCCTCCGTCCAGATGAGGTTGCGGATGATGTAGGCGCCGCCCGAGATCCCGAGCCCCGCGATGACCGCCGCTGGGATGAGGAGCCCGAAGAAGAGAAGGTCGCTCTGCAACAGCATGGATTCGGCGACGCCCGTCACGTCGGGGATGACGGGATAGCCCACGCCGAGCCCCGAGGCGTAAGGACCCGTCATGCCGCGGGCGAAGATGTCGAGATACCGCCACACCAACACCGCGATGAGCGGAAGAAAGGTGACGAGAATGAGCAGATTGGTGAGCATCAGTCTCCCCAGCCTCCCCTTCAAAATATCCCAAAACAGCCCCCAGCGGCTCGTGGGAAGGGAGTTGCGGGCGTATTCCTCGTCGCGCTCCTTCCCCTCCAACCAGCGGGCGACCATGCCTTTGTGTTCTCTGTCTGCCATCTCTGTACCCCGGGAAATTGCGATTTACGGGCGGCAGAAAGCCGCCATGCGACTATTATAATACAAAGCCGAAAATATTTCAATTAAAATCGGGTAAATTCCTTGATTTTTCATCTTGCCTATGCTAAAATTGTGCTTGCGAAATAGAGGAGCGGATGAACATGAGTACCCCGTCCGAGGAAGCGCAGGACTTCCCGCGACGGCGCGGGGAAAGGGTATCTCCGCCGAAACGCCCTTCCACCCTGCGGGCGGGCGTTGGAAATACGGGAGAATACCCGTATTGCTGTCACCGCTCGGTGATGCGCTTTTCCGCACATGTCTTACGGACAAGGGAGCGTCGGGCGGGAACGTCCCTTTTTTATTGTCTTTCGTTCGGAGGTCTCCATGAATAAAATCTATCGCGTCGGCGTCGTAGGCGCAACGGGAATGGTCGGACAGAGATTTTTGACCCTTCTCGAAGATCATCCCATGTTCCGTCCCGTCGCCCTGCTCGCGAGCGCGCGCTCGGCGGGCATGACCTATCCCGAGGCGGTGGGCGAGCGGTGGGCGATGTCCCGCCCCATCCCCGCCTTCGCGCGGGAGATGACCGTGCTCGACGCGGCGCATCCCGAGGCGATCGCAGACGCCGTTGACTTCGTGTTCTGCGCCGTCAATATGAAGAAGGAGGAAATAAAGGCGCTCGAAGAGCGGTATGCGCGGCTGGAGATTCCCGTCGTCTCCAACAACTCGGCGCACCGCGCCACCCCCGACGTGCCCATGATCATCCCCGAGATCAATCCCGAACATCTCGAAGTGATCGCGGCGCAGAGGCGGCGGCTCGGGACAAAGCGCGGGTTTATCGCCGTGAAGAGCAACTGTTCGCTCCAATCGTATGTCCCCCTCCTCCATCCCCTCCGCTCCTTCGGCATCAAATGCGCGGCGGTATGCACCTATCAGGCGATCTCGGGGGCGGGCAAGACCTTCCGCACCATGCCCGAGATCGTGGACAACATCATCCCCTACATCGGCGGCGAGGAGGAAAAGAGCGAGCGGGAGCCCCTCAAAATCTGGGGACGGGTGGAGGACGGCCGCATCGTGGAAGCCGCCGCACCCGTCATCACGGCGCAGTGTCTGCGCGTCCCCGTCTCGGACGGGCACACCGCCGCCGTATTCGTCTCCTTCGAACGGACTCCCTCCGAGGAGGAGATCCTCTCGGCGTGGGCTTCCTTCGAGGGCGAGCCCCAGCGCCTCCGTCTCCCCTCCGCGCCCGCGCACTTCCTGCAATACCGCGAGGAGGCGGACCGCCCCCAGCCCCGTCTCGACCGCGACGCGGAAGGCGGCATGGCGGTGACGGCGGGTCGGCTCCGCCGCGACGGACTCTTCGACTATAAATTCATCGGCTGTTCGCACAACACCCTCCGCGGGGCGGCGGGCGGCGCGGTACTGCTCGCGGAACTTCTCGCCGCAAAGGGCTATTTCGGTTAAACCGAAGGCGGCGCTGTTTCATACGATAGAGAGGAAAGGAGTTTCAAATGACAGGTTTTCTCAAAGGTTGCGCTACGGCGATGATCACCCCCTTCCGCGCGGGCGGGGCAGACCTCGAGAGCTTCGGCGAGATGATGGAATATCAGATCGCGGGCGGCGCGGACGCGCTCGTCGTGCTCGGCACCACGGGCGAGCCCGCCACCATGTCGGAGGAGGAGAAGCACGAACTCGCCGCCTATGCGATCGCACGGGCGAAGGGGCGCGTGAAGATCCTCATCGGCACAGGCTCCAACTGCACCGAACATGCCGTGGCGGCGTCCGTCGCGGCGGAAAAATTGGGGGCGGACGGCGTGCTCGCCGTCACCCCCTATTACAATAAGTGCACGCAAAACGGACTCTTCGAATACTACCGCGCCATCTGCGAGGCGGTGCATATCCCCGTGGTCGCCTACAACGTACCCGGGCGGACGGGCGTCAACCTCCTGCCCGAGACGGCGGAGCGCCTCGCGCAGATCGAAAACCTCGCGGGCGTGAAGGAGGCGAGCGGCAACATGGAACAGGCGCTCGACCTCATGCGCCGCGTGCGCGGGAAATGCGATGTGTACTCGGGCGAGGACGCGCTCAACTTCCCCATCCTCTGCGCGGGCGGTTCGGCGGTCATCTCGGTGGTCTCCAACCTCGCCCCCGCGGGCGTGAAGGGGCTGTGTACCGCCGTGGAGCGCGGCGATCTGAAAGACGCCGCGGCGCGTGCAGACGCCCTCTTTCCCCTCGCGAAGGCATGCTTTGCGGAGGTCAATCCCATCCCCGTGAAGGAGGGGATGAATTTGCTCGGATTCCGCGCGGGGACGCCCCGTCCGCCGCTCACCCCGTTGGAGCCCGCCCACCGCGAGCTCCTCGCCCGCGCCATGCGCGGATACGGGTTGGAGGTCCGCGCATGAACATTCTCCTCGTGGGCGCCTGCGGAAGAATGGGACGGATGGTGAGCGAAGCCGCCTCCGAACACGGCGACGCCGTGGTGTGCGGCGTCGATCTCGCGCCCGCCCCCATGCCCTTCCCCGTCGTAAAGGACTTCTCCTCCCCCATCGCCGACGCCGACGTGATGATCGACTTCTCCTCGGCGGAGGGGCTCGAAGAGCGGCTCGCCTATGCCGCGGCGCACGGCCTTCCCGCCGTCCTCGCCGCGACGGGCTATTCGGACGCCGACCTCGAAACGGTAAAGGCGTATGCGGAGCGCATCCCCCTCTTCCGAACGGGGAATCTCTCGCTCGGCGTCAATCTCCTGCAACTCCTCGTGCGGCGCGCGGCGAGCGTGCTCGGCGAGAATTTCGACGTGGAGATCGTCGAACGGCACCATAACATGAAAAAGGACGCCCCCTCGGGCACGGCGCTCATGCTCGCGGAGAGCGTGCGGGCGGGCGAGCGCGAAGGGCGGGAGCTCGTTTTCGGGCGGCACGGGAACACGGGCGCGCGGGACCCGCGCGAGATCGGCATCCACGCCGTACGCGGCGGCACCATCGTGGGCGAACACGAGGTGATGTTCGCGGGCGAGGACGAGATCGTCACCCTCTCCCATTCGGCGAGGAGCCGCAAAGTGTTCGCCGCGGGCGCGCTCAGAGCCGCCGCGTGGCTCATCGGAAAGCCCGCGGGGCAATACGATATGGACGATCTCGTAAAGGAGCTCGTAAGATAGCGACGGGGGAGGCAAAAACCTCCCCCCTTTTTATTCCGATGAAACTCAATCGAGCGGGCGCAGCTTCGCGGTGAAGTGGCGCAGAATGGGCGGTTCCTCCACGATGCAAAAGCCCTTGATCTTTGAAGCGCGCTCCTTGATGTTGATGAGCGCATCGGCGATCACGTCGAGATGGGACTGCGTGTACACGCGGCGGGGAATGGCGAGGCGGGTGAATTCGAAATCCGCTTCGAGCTGTTTGCCCGTGTCGGGGTCGTTGCCGAGCATGTACGAGCCGATGTCGCACGCGCGGATGCCCGCCTCCCTGTACAGTTCGATGGCGAGCGCCTGTGCGGGGAATTCATAGTAGGGAATGTGCGGCAGGAGCTTCTTCGCGTCCACGAACACGGCATGTCCGCCGACGGGGCTCTGATAGGGAATGCCCGCCTCGTCCAGCCGACCCGCGAGGTACTGCATCTGCCCGATGCGGTAGCGGAGATAATTTTCGTCGATGCCCTCGCGGAGACCCTGCGCGAGCGCCTCGATGTCCCGTCCAGACATGCCGCCGTAGGTGATGAAGCCCTCGAACGAGATGGTGCGCTGTTTGACGAGCTCGAAGAGCGCCTTGTCGCGGCAGCCGATGAGCCCGCCCATGTTGACGATGGCGTCCTTTTTGGAGCTCATCGTGAAGCAATCGGCGTCCTCGAAGGTCGCCTTCACGATGTCGGCGATGGAGCTTTCTTTGAATTCTGGCTCGCGGAGCTTCACGAAATAGGCGTTCTCGGCGTAACGCGCCGCGTCGATCATGAACTTGATGCCGTGCTTGTGCGCGATCGCGCGCGTCTTGCGGATGTTCTCCACCGAGACGGGCTGTCCGCCCGCCGAATTGTTGGTGATCGTCATGATGATGACGCCGATGTTTTCCGCCCCCAGCTCCGCGATGTACTGTTCGAGCCGCGCGCAATCCATGTTGCCCTTGAAGTCGTAATACGCCGTGGTGTCGAGCGCCTGCGGGACCACGCAATCGATCGCCCGCGCCCCCGCAAGTTCGACGTGCGCACGCGTCGTATCGAAGTGCATGTTGGAGATGGCGTATTTCTTGCCCGCAAGGAGCACGGGCAGGAGCACCTTCTCCGCCGCCCGTCCCTGATGGACGAGCTGGATGTAGGGCAGACCGAAGATCTCCTTCGCGCTCGATTGCACCTTGTAGTAGCAATCGGCGCCCGCATAGGATTCGTCGCCGACCATCACGCCCGCCCACTGTGCCGAGCTCATGGCGCCCGTGCCGCTATCGGTGAGCAGATCGATGTACACGTCCTGCGAGGCAAGCGCGAACACGTTATAGTTCGCCGCCGCGATCTTCTCCTCCCGCTCTTCGCGGGTGAGCATTTTGAGCGGCTCTACGCTTTTGATGCGAAAGGGTTCCGGGAAATACAGTTGCTTCATGGCCTTCTCCTTCTTATCATCTTTTCCTTATTATATAACAAGGGCGGGGAATTGTCAACCCCCCTCCCGAAAACCGAGCCGCATTTTTCAAACAAACAAGCCGCCGAAGATCGGCGGCTTTCTCTTGGAGCTGATAGCGGGATTTGAACCCGCGACCTCGTCCTTACCAAGGACGTGCTCTACCTCCTGAGCCATATCAGCACACAGCTTTTATAGTATAGTAAAAACTGCGGAAAAGGTCAAGCGATAATGGGCGAAAAACGCAAAATTCCCAAAGATTTTTGCGCCGCGCCCCCTATTTTTTGGGATAGCCCGTCGGATTGAGCTCCTGCCAATGCCAGCTGTCGCGGCACATCTCGTCCAATCCGCGCTCCGCTTTCCAGCCGAGTTCGCGCTCCGCCTTCCCGCAGGAAGCGTAACAGGCGGCGACGTCGCCCGCGCGGCGGGGACGGATGACGTACGGCAACTCCCGCCCGCACGCCTTCCCGAAGGCGCGGATGACATCGAGCACGCTGTACCCCTTCCCCGTCCCGAGATTGTAGATGTGCACGCCGGGCTCTTTCAGGCGGGAGATGGCAGCCACATGCCCGCGCGCGAGGTCCACCACATGGATGTAGTCGCGCACGCCCGTGCCGTCCGGCGTGGGATAGTCGTTCCCGAACACGTTGACGGCTTCGAGCCGCCCGCCCGCGACCTGCGCCACATAGGGCATGAGGTTGTTGGGGATCCCGGCGGGGTCCTCACCGATGAGCCCGCTCTCGTGCGCGCCCACGGGATTGAAATAGCGCAGGAGCACGATGTTCCATGCGGGGTCGGAGGCGTATAGGTCGGTGAGGATGCGCTCCTGCATCGCCTTGGTCGCGCCATAGGGATTGGAGGCGGGGCGGAGCGGCGTCGTCTCGCGGAGCGGGAGCTCCGTCGGCTCGCCGTACACCGTCGCGGAGGAGGAGAACACGAGGTTCTTCACGCCGAATTCCCTCATGGTCTCCACGAGCACGAGGGTGGAGACGAGGTTGTTGTCGTAATATTCGACGGGCTTTTTTACGCTCTCCCCCACCGCTTTGAGCCCCGCAAAGTGGATGACCCAATCGATCGCGTGCTCGGAGAAGATGCGGCGAAGCGCGGCGCGGTCGCGCACGTCGTTCTCATAGAACGCCGCCCGCTTGCCCGTGAGCCTCTCCGCCCGCGCGAGCGATTCCCTGCTCGCGTTGGAGAGGTCGTCGATGACGGCGACGTCGTAGCCGCCGTTCAAAAGTTCTACCACCGTATGCGAGCCGATGTAGCCCGCGCCACCCGTTACAAGGACCGTCATAGTCTTTCTCCTCTATTCATCGATGATGCCGTCTGCGATCTCCGCCCGATAGAATTTGGCGGAGCGCCCCGTTTCGCGCGCATACGCCGCGCCTACTTCCTCTTCGAACCGCTCCGCACCCTCCCGCCGCACGAGCGAGACGGTGCACCCGCCGAACCCCGCGCCCGTCATGCGGGAGCCGAGACAGTCGCGCTGTGCCCACGCCGCCGCGGCGAGGGCGTCGAGCTCGGGTCCCGTCACCTCGTAGTCCTCCCTGAGCGAGCGATGCGAGGCGCTTAAAAGGGCGCCGAATGCGGCGAGGTCGCCCCGTTCGAGCGCCTCTACGCTCGCGCGCACCCGCGCGCACTCCGTAACGACGTGCCGCGCACGGCGGTACACGACGGGCGGCAGGAGGTCGCGGTTCGCTTGAAGCTCCTCCGAAGAGAGCTCCGCGAGGGCGTTACGATTCAGCCGCTTCCGAAGGAGGGACAGCGCCTCCTCCGTCTCGGCGCGCCGTTCGTTGTATTTGCTCGTCCCGAGGCTGTGCGCCTTGCCCGTATCGGCGAGGACGAGCGCGCAGTCCCCGAGACGGAGAGGGACATAGGAATAGCGCAGGGAGGAACAGTCGAGAAGAACGGCACATCCCGCCCTGCCGTTTGCCGAGATGAATTGGTCCATGATGCCGCAATTCACGCCGCAATACTCGTTTTCGGCGCGTCTGCAAAGAACAGCGAGCTCGGTATCCGTGAAGGAAGCTCCCCCCGTCTTGCGCAGGACGTGCGCGGTCGCCACCTCGATGGCGGCGGAGGAAGAGAGTCCCGCGCCGAAGGGGACCGAACATTCATAGAGGAGGTCGCACCCCGCAAGGGGATAGCCCGCCTCGCGCAGGACGTGCGCCACCCCCGCCTGATAGTTCCCCCACGGGAGTCCGCGGTACTCCCCCGTGCGGGCGAGCTCCACGGGGACGACGCCGAGCGCGGAAAGGTCGGTCGCCGCGAGGCGCAAGACTCCCTCCCCGTTGCGGCGATAGGCGACGCGGCACCGCAGGGAGAGCGCGGCGGGCAAGACCTCGCCGCCGCAATAATCGACGTGTTCCCCGATGAGGTTGACCCTCCCCGCCGCCGAAGAGATTCCCTCCGCCTCATGCCCGAAGAGCGCGCGGAATTGTCGTCTGAGCGCATCCATGCGGCAATTATAGCATATGCGGACGGAAATGTAAAGAAAAACGCGGACCTTCCCGCATTTTGCGCACCGCGCAAGACGCCCCGAGGCTTTCGCCTCGGGGCGTCAAAAAAACAGAGAACCGACGGCGTTTGCCATCGGCTCTTTGTTTCGTAACCTATATGATTGGCTCGGATTACTTTTAGAACGCCTTACAAGCATAGACTGTTTCACTCGTATGTGTGATATTATCTCCGCAAGTAAACACAACATATACTGCAACATGTCCGTGCGTTTTATTCCCAGCTTTCTTGATTGTGCAAGAATCGGCGTAGGCATCCGTTCCCACCCTATCGTACTCGACGTCCGACGTGTTCGGTTCATCATTGGTGTTGTTGTTGACATAGTATCTGTAATGTACGCGAACACTTCCTTCTGCCGCCGGTCCACCAATAAATGTACCACCCGTTACTTCTGCATCGATTTTATGAGTATATGTGCGATCCCAATCATAGTTGTAGTGCTTATCGACAGACTTGATCTCAACGGAAAGGTCTAACATCCACAACGCCTCGACATGGGTCTCCGTGTAGGTCGCGGCGAGCGTCAGCTTCTCCACGCGCTCCCAAGATACGTTCGAGCCGTCGCCGACCTTTTTGTACCAACCGAGGAAGGTGTATCCCTCCATGGAGGGCGTCGGGAGGGTGAGCTCGCTCTCGAACTCCACCGCATACTCCACATTCGCTTCGTAGGACTCACCATCCAATGTGTACCTTTGGGCACTCAGATAGAAGATGCGGTCGGCGTCGTAGACGGCGCGGAACACCGTACCGTACTCGCCGATATCCACCGACGATTTGTCCCAATGCCCTTCGCGCACGCCGCCCACCTTGGGAATCTCCGCCGCGGCGGGAATGTTGATGATGACGCCGCCGACAGGGACCTCCTCCGCAGGCGCGAACGATACGCCGTTCGCGAGGAACTGTACATAGGAGCCCGCGCGCATCGTCGTATGATAGAGCCAGAAGCCGGTCGGTTGCCCGTCCTCGCCCCTCTCCTCTTCCCACGAGGCGCTGAACCGATAGGCACTGCGGAACACGACCTCCTGCAAGTCGCCGCCGTAGGAAGGATAGACGTTCATATCGCCCATGACGGCTGTATGCGCCCAGAATGCCGTGTAGCCCTCTCTGAGCTGAGGCGCTTCGATGCCGTTCGCCTTCGCGAGGTCGTCTGTATAGGTCGCGCTGGAACTGTCGAGCACGAGCACATGGTTCGGCACCGTAGAGAAGTCGATGTTTTTGAGGTCGGATTGCGTGAACGTCCCTGTATAGGGAACGCGAACGTTCGCGACTTCGCCGACCTGTTCGCCGTTCGGCTTCGTGAAGTAGCGCACCGTGTAGGTGTTGCCCGAAACGACGGAGCCGTCCACCATATAGAGTTTCTTCTCCGCTCCGCCCTGCGAATAGGTGAAGGTCGCCTGTACGACCATGCCGCCGTAATCGAGCGCGCCCTTCACGACGAATTTCGCGCTCGTCATGCCGCCGCTTTCAAACTTGCCGCTGTCGTTGATCTCCTGCAACTTGCCGCTCTTGAAGGTATCCTTCGTGCCGTCCGTCACGCCGACATAGACGCCCTGCAACACTCTCTGAACGCCGAGACTCGTATAGATATCCTTGCTCTTGCCGCCCGCGGGCTCGCCGCCCGTGACGCTGCCGTTGATGTGGTGGAGGGACCCGCCGTCTTTATACACTTCGGTGACCTTCACATCGATCTCGCTGATCCAGAGCGCATAGAGCTCCGCGTCGTACGTCTTGCCCGCATCTTTGTCGCGGAACTGTTCCACGTCCTCCACCAAGCGCCAATCCGCGTCGGCGCCGCCTTGCGATGCGTTGTAGAACCAGCCGAGGAAGCGGTACCCCGCCGTCGCGTTTTTGAGCGTGGGAACGAAATCGAGCACATATTTATCATAGAACGTCCTGTCGCAATAGTTCCCCTTCCCCGAAACGCTGCCCTGCTCGCTCGCGAACGAGAGCTCGCTGAACAGGCGCACCGTCACCGTCTTATCGATCCAATGCGCATAGAGAACATTCTTTCCTTCGAGACCCTCTCCTTCGCCGTCGCCCACATTGAAGCGGAATACGTCTGCGACGAGAGAGTTGAAGAGCTCCTTCACGGGACGCTGAATATCCACGGGCTCGCCATCGCCCAAACGCGCGGTATAGAAGCCGTCAAATTCATATCCCGGCGTCTCGACGCCTTCGCCCGGGACGACGTTGCTCCCGTCCTCGAGGATGAGCTTGCCGCTGTCGTACACATACAAAAGTTTGCGCATGTAGTACGCCTTGCCTGTGACGCCGTCGTAATCGAACTCCTGCAAGATCTGCTTGAAGCCCGTCACCTCGAAGCGCGAATATTCATAGATGACGTATGTGATGGGCGTATAGACGGCTTCGATGGTCATGGGTCCCGTGACGAGATATTTCCCCTCTTCGTTGGGCTCCAAATTCCACCTGCCCGTGTAGCCGTTGCGGGACGGCACGGCGGGGAAGCTCTCGATCGATTCGCCCACATGCAAGTTGCTGGTCCCGACGACGCTCTCGCCGCCGTTCTCCTCTTTCACGACAAACCGAACGTCTACGCCGACTTCCTCCCATTCCGCCGTGAAAACGGTCTCCGTGAGCACGTTGGGAAGCGCGAAGGCATACAGATTTTTATCGTTCACGCGGCGGAATCCGCGAAGCACCTTTCCGATCTGTTCGTTCTTGTAGTTGTCGGGGAGCGGGAAGGCGACGTCGTATGTGAGGGTCGTCCTTAACACATATTTTCCGTCGTACTCCCCTCCTTCCTGCAATTCGAAGGAGCCGCCCTCCCACTCGATCGCATATTCGCTCACGAGGGTGACGGGATATTGGTTGGCGTCGTACTGCGCCGTGAGGAAGAGATCTTCCGTCTCTGCCGAGAAGGTCGCGGGAGCGGCGTCCGTCCCCCAATCGCGGAAGGTATAGCCCTCCTTGACATTCGTCTCGGGATAGTCGATGGTCTCGCCGCAGATGCCGCTGTCCGTCGAGCGGACGCCGTTTACCTCGAAGGTGACGGTGAACACCACGTCCTGCCAGACCGCCGTGACTGCAATGGTCTGATCCTTGAACCGATGCCATTCATCGGTGAGAGAGCTATACACGTTGCCGTCGATGTCTCGGAAGCCGACGAGCTCCTTCACATGCGTTTTCGTTATGTCGCGCGCGCCGATGTGCAATTCGCGGTCGCCCGAACCATAGACGTAATCGAAGGAGTACGTCCACATACCGTCTTCCTCTTCGTATCCCTCGATTTCGTATTCGCTCGTGATGACGATGTGATATTGTCTGCCGCGCTCGCGGGCATAGATGACGGTGTCCTTGGAGATGGGCTCCGTCGGCTTCTCCCACACCCATAGATACCCGTCCCCGACGGGCTTCTGCGCGAGCTCTTCGTCGGGATAGACGAGGTCGGCATAGAGTTCGCCCGTTTGGCTGTCGCGGACGATACTCTGCTTCGCAACGAATTCATTGTCCCGCTCGAGCTGATAGGTCACCGTGAGGAGCTGTCCTTCGAGGTAGCTCGTCGCCGTCCAATCCACCGTTTTCAGGCGCTTCGCCATGCCGCCCTCGAGCTCTTCGCTGATGGTCTTGTCGGTCTTGTCATTCGTGCCTGTATCCATCACGCCGTTCGGGTTGCGATAGAAGAGGTCGGCGGCGATGTCCACCACGCCCGCGATGGAGAGATCTGCGCCGATGGAGTCGAGGTAGCCGTCTTGGTCGGTCTTGAGGATGACGTTGATGGCATCGAAGGAACTGCTTCCCGTGATGCCCGCGCCGTTGAGAACGAGCTTCCACGTATTGTTGGCAAGATCGGACCCCGTGAGCTCATAACCGCAAGAATTGACAAACTTACGGAAGAGCGCGCCGAGATCCTGCGGTCCCGCCTCGCTCCCCGTGCCCGAGCCGCTCGAACTGCCGACCTTCCCCATGATCTCGCCCATCACGGTTTCGCTGAGGTTGAAGGCGAAACAGAGGGTGTTCATGTAGTCCTTCATGAAGTTGTCGAGCGGCAACATGCGGTACACGACTTCGGGAGCGGGAAGGTTCTCCTCCTTGCTTCCGTTGAAGTGGGTGATCTGCGTGCGCTTCATGTAGAGGAGCATCCCCTCGTCCTTGCGCGGGCTCTCCTTGATGGTGAGATCGAGCGTGGTGTCGCCCTTGATGATGTCCGCGTCGCCGAGGAGTCCTCCGAGCGTGTTGTGCACGCCATCATATTCGAGACGCGCGTTGATGCCCACTCTGCCGTCCTCGTCGATGGTGATCGAGACTGCGAGCACTTTGATCGTGATCTTTTCGAGGTTCCAATCGCCGAGGTGGAGGTTGAGCGACGCATTGCCGTCGATATAGAAATTGTCGTTGAGCACATACCGATGCGCCGCCTGTTCGCCCGAGATGATCTCGCCCGTGCGCGCGCCCTGTGCGTCCACGCCGTGCGTGATGCTCTTCGCGAGGGAGAGGATGAGCATCTCCACGCCCTGCACATCGAAATAGCCGTCCTCTGCGGGATAGATAGCGGGAACGCTCCAATCGTTCTGTACGAGCGTCTCGCTGTCGATCCCGAGCGTGAGCCCGAGCGTCCCGCCGTCCAGCGATACTCCCTGCACGGAGAGCCCCGTCAGCATGCTCACGCCGCCGATCGTCTTTTTGGAGAGGGAGACGGTGAGATCCTCCGCCCCTTCGCCGAAGAGCATGCCGCCGTCGAGCGCGAGCTTGAAGGTGCCGCCCGTGACGGTCGTCTGTCCCGTCGCCTCGTCCGTGACGCTGTCGTGCGTGAACGCAAAGGAGCGCACGGCGCCGCGGCGGCCCGCTTCTTTCTCTTCGGAGGAGCCCGCCGCTTCGGTCTGCTCTTCGCTCTGCGCGTCGCCGCCGAGGTCGGGAACGTCCATATCGAGCAGGGCGAGCACGGCTTCGCCGACCGCTTTGAGGCGGGCGACCATCTCGTCCTTCTCCTCGCCCGTGCGCGTCGTGAGCTGAGACAGCCACGGCGTGACGAAATAATCGTTGACGACTTCCCACTCCACGCCGAACATATCCACGACGCCCGCGAGCACGGTGAGGAGTTCGTCTGCGGGCACATAGATGCGGAGCGGCTGATAGCCCTCATTGCCCTTGCCCACGGTGGAGACGGTCACATAGAAGTCGAGGTAGTTATCCTGCTCGCCGCTGAGGTCGGAATTGACCGCAACGAGTTCGAGATAGAGCGCACTGTCCACGCTCGGCACCGTGGGTGCGAGCGAGAACGCGAGCGCAACGTAGATGTCGGGATCGACGTAGAAATTCTTCGTCGCGGGGTCGAGGTGGAAGGGAAGCAGATCGCCCTCCGCCGCCGCGCCCGCATTGTAGCGCACGCTTCCTTCGAAGTTGTAGCGGACCCCCTCGGGATATTCCTGCTGAGCGCCCTCCGCGTCGAGATAGGTCGCCGCCTTCACCGTACCGCCGAAGGTGAGGCTGAGGTTTTGCGCGCCGAGCAATCCGACCGCCGCGCCCGCATAGTCGAGGAGGTCTTTGAGATCCTCCTGCCCGAGGAGGGCGATGTCTGCGGGGAATGCGGGAAGTTCGCCCGCATAGGCGTCCGCGCCGATCTCGCCATAGAGGTTGATGACCGTCCCGTCGGGTTCCCCCACCGTCGTGGTGAGGTCGAGCGCGAGGGCGAGCCCGCCGTCCGACGCGATGAGGTCTGCCGTGAACACGCCGAGCTTGACCGCGAGCAGCCCGTCCTTCTTCTCGGAGGGCGCAAACGAGATTCCGCCGAGCAGGGAGGAGAGCCCGAAGGCGTCCGCGCTCTCGGTGAGCGCCTGCCCGCCTTTCATGAGCCCGAGAAGATCTTTTGCGCTCTTTATCGCGGGAAGCATTTCCGCACCGTCTGCGATCTCTCCCACGAGCGCGTAAATTCTGTTATAGAGGGCGACGAACGCCTCGTCGAGCGAGGAAAGCTCGGCGGGGACGATCTCCGCTCCCACCTCGCCGTATGCGAAGCGCACCTTCGCGCCGTCGTATGCGATGAGGATGTCGTGCACGGTGCCGCCCGCGCAGAGCGTCGCGTCGAGGGAGAGCGAGAAGCCCTCCTTCCACGAGAGATACCCCTTGCGGATCTCAAGCTGAACCGTCGTCTTGCCGATGTTCACCTCGATGTCGCCCTTCGTCAAGACGATCTGCTCGTCTCGCACGATGGCGGGCACCCGCGCAAGGAGCGGACGGAGGTCCGCATACTCCTCCGCGGCGATGTCGAGGTCGGGCGCACTGCCCTTGACGATGCGGAGGGAGACGCCGAACGCCTCCGCGGTGATGCCGCCCGCATTCACATCGAGGGTCACGTTCGCGTCCTTCCCCTCCTTCACGAAGTCGGGAAGGAGCGCATTGAGGAGTTTTGCCCCCATCACGGTGACGCGAAGGTTCCCCGCGCCGTCCTCGAGGGCGACGAGGTCGCCGAAGCGCAACGCGAGCACGGAGGTAAGGAGATCAGTCTCCTCTTCGCCCGGCTCCTCGTCGGTGAGCAGGGAAGAGACGAGCCCCGTCACATCCTCCACATTCGCTTTGAGTTTGAGCGTATCCACCGTGAGGTACACCTTCTTCTCCGAATACACGAAGGAAATGGTCTTGTGTACCGTCTTATAGGTGAGGTCCACCGTGCCCGAGACGGCGATGTCGTTGAGGTCGAGAAGGAGAACTCCCTGCACGGCGAGGTCGCCCGTGTGATAGTCGAGCTCCGCGCGGAGATACCCTTCCCCGAACAGGTCGATGAGACTCTCCGCATACGGCAGGATGTCGGTATATCCATTCGTATCGCATACGAACGGTTCGCCCTTTGCGATCTCGAGCGTCACGCCATATGCGCTCGCCGCGATAGTATCTCCTATCGTTACGTCCACTTCGCCCAACGCGAACTCCAAGCCGAACGCTTCCAACAGCTCCGTCCCCGCAACCGCGAGCGCGAGCGCGCCGTCCGCCTCTTTCAGCGTGACGAGCTTCCCGAAGTCCAGACCGAACACCTGCGCCAAGATATCCTGCGAGGCATTGTCCTCCTTCGGCACGTTCAAAAGTTCTGTGACGAGCGAGATCGCCTCCTGCGCTCCCGCCTTTACTTTTATGCCGTCGAGATCGAGATATACAATTCCCTGTTCGAACGATACCCCGATGCTCTTCTCCGCTTTCCCATAGACGAGCGTCACCGTTCCGCCGACCCTCGTCGAGGACAACTCTTCTAAATCGAGCTGTACGCCGAGGTCTGCGCGCACCTGCAACTTCTCGCTCTCATAGTTCGCTTTTACCGACAAATTCTCCGCTTCGAGAAGATCGATCACCTTCTCCACGGAGGGAAGAATGGCGGTATAACCGTTCGTATCGCACACGAACGGTTCGCCCTTCGCGATCTCAAGCGTCACGCCATATGCGCTCGCCGCGATAGTATCTCCGATCGTTACGTCCACTTCGCCCAGCGCGAACTTCACGCCGAACGCTTCCAACAGCTCCGTCCCCGCCACCGCGAGCGTGAGCGCGCCGTCCGCCTCTTTCAGCGTGACGAGCTTCCCGAAGTTCAGCCCGAATACCTGCGCCAAGATATCCTGCGAGGCATCGTCCTCCTTCGGCACGCTCATGAGCTCCGTAACGAGGGAGATCGCCTCCTGGGCTCCCGCCTTTACTTTGATGCCGTCGAGATCGAGATATACAATTCCCTGTTCGAACGACACCCCGATGCTCTTCTCCGCCTTGCCATAGACGAGCGTCACCGTACCGCCGACCCTCGTCGAGGACAGCTCTTCTAAATCGAGCTGTACGCCGAGGTCTGCGTACACCTGCAACTTCTCGCTCTCATAGTTTGCCTTCACCGACAGGTTCTCCGCTTCGAGAAGGTCGATCACCTTCTCCACGGAGGGAAGAATAGCGGTATACCCATTCGTATCGCATACGAACGGTTCGCCCTTTGTCACGTCTATTTCTGCGCCGAGCGCCTTCGCATGAAGTCCGTCCCCGACGGTGAGTTCTACCTCCCCCGCCTCGAAGTCGAGCCCCAATGCCTTCAACAGCTCGGTGCCCTTGACGGAGACGCTCAACGTGCCGTCCGCCGCGCCCACGGAGACCACCGCTCCGAAGTCGAGGGAGAAGAGGCGCTCCAATAGAGACTGTGCATTGGAATCGCTCTCGGGAATCTTGATGAATTGTTCGACGAGGGTGACGATCTCATCCACGCCCGCCTGTACCTTAATGCCGTCGAGGTCGAGATAGACGACCCCTTTCTCCAAGGCAAGACGCACCTGTTTGCTTACCGTCTTATAGGTGAGGTCCACCGTGCCCGAGACGGCAATGTCGTTGAGGTCGAGAAGGAGAACTCCTTGCACGGCGAGGTCGCCCGTATGATAGTCGAGCTCCGCATGGAGATACCCTTCCCCGAACAGGTCGATGAGGCTCTCCGCATACGGCAGGATGTCGGTATAGCCGTTCGTATCGCATACGAACGGTTCGCCCTTCGCGATCTCGAGCGTCACGCCATACGCGCTCGCCGCGATAGTATCTCCGATCGTTACGTCCACTTCGCCCAGCGCGAACTTCACGCCGAACGCTTCCAACAGCTCCGTCCCCGCCACCGCGAGCGTGAGCGCGCCGTCCGCCTCTTTCAGCGTGACGAGCTTCCCGAAGTTCAGCCCGAATACCTGCGCCAAGATATCCTGCGAGGCATCGTCCTCCTTCGGCACGCTCATGAGCTCCGTAACGAGGGAGATCGCCTCCTGGGCTCCCGCCTTTACTTTGATGCCGTCGAGATCGAGATATACAATTCCCTGTTCGAACGACACCCCGATGCTCTTCTCCGCCTTGCCATAGACGAGCGTCACCGTACCGCCGACCCTCGTCGAGGACAGCTCTTCTAAATCGAGCTGTACGCCGAGGTCTGCGTACACCTGCAACTTCTCGCTCTCATAGTTTGCCTTCACCGACAGGTTCTCCGCTTCGAGAAGGTCGATCACCTTCTCCACGGAGGGAAGAATAGCGGTATACCCATTCGTATCGCATACGAACGGTTCGCCCTTTGTCACGTCTATTTCTGCGCCGAGCGCCTTCGCATGAAGTCCGTCCCCGACGGTGAGCTCTACCTCCCCCGCCTCAAAGTCGATTCCCAATGCCTTCAACAGCTCGGTGCCGTGGAGGAGCAGGGAGAGACGGGCGCCGTCCTCCGAGAGGACGAAGTTGTCGGCAAACCCCGGCGTAAAAAGGGCGTCGAGCGCCCGATTCACGAGCGCGGAGGCATCGACGTCGGCGTCGAGTTCGGGAAGCGCTATAAACCGCTGAATGAGAGCGAGCGCGTCCGCCGTTTCCGCCATCACCTTTACGCCGTCGAGATCGAGATAGATCGCGCCGTCCGTGAAGGCGAGATCGACGCGCTTGGAGCCCACCCCTTGGACGCTCACCTCCGCAAAGCCGCGCAGGGCAAACGGGTCGAGAGCGATCTCCAGCTCGCCGCCCAGCGCGAGCGTGCCGTTTTCGTACGAGAACTGTACGGCGAGCTCGCCGGAAGTGAAGAGGTCGATGAGCTCCCCCGCATACGGGACGAGGTCGATAAAGACGGCCTTCTCCTCCTCGGTGAGCGGGGCAGGTCCCTCGTCGCCGAAGGCGAGCTCCGCGCCGAGATCGACGCCCGCAACGGAGAGCTGTGCCGAGACCTTTCCGAGGGAGACGGAGCCGTCCTCGGCGAGGACGAATTGGAATTGCAGAGGGATGCGGATGCCGAACAGCTCGAGCTCGCTCGTGAGCACGGCGTTCGTATCGGTGACTGTGAACTCGCCGCCCGCGAGCTGTCCGAGGAGCGCCTCGGTGTCGAGCGAAATGCCTTCGCCCTCCCCCGCCGTGAGACCGCCGACGAGCTCCATGAGCCCTTCCACGCCCGCCTTCGCCTTGACGCCGTCGAGGTCGAGATACACTTCGTCGCCCGCGTACCAGACGTACACGTTCCCGATGCGGGCGCGCACGTCCATCGTCGTGATGTCGAGGTACACCTCGCCCGAAACGGGCGTTCCGTTCACGGTGAGCCCGAGGTCGAACACGACGGGACCCGTGAGAACGCCGCCGAACGCCTCGGCGAGGCAATCGACGACGGTGAGCTCCTCTTCGACGGGACCCTGCATGATGGGCGCCTCCGCCGCTTCGCGGAAGAACTCATCGTATGCGGGGCTGTAAGAGCGCTCGGTGTTGTATTCGTATTCCGTATGGGATGTGGAGGTGCAGGGCGCCGCGATGGGACCGTACTTTGCGCTGTACGACTCCTCGATGTCTGTGGCAAAGACCTGCCAATTTTCGTCGAAGGTGAACGAGACGCTGATCGAATCGAATACGGGCGCTTCGGGAAGTCCGCCCGTGAAGATCATCTGGTTCGCATAGTAAGCGGTCGCACCCTTGGTGATCGTGCCGCCCTCCGTCGTCTCCTCCCATGTCTCGGGTTTGAGATCGTAGCGGATGGTGTACATCCCGTTGTCGAGCGCTACGACGTCCGAACAGGACTGCACGGTATTTTCCTCGATGACGTACACGCTCAGCTCGTATGCGGGAAGTCCGTTCTTTGCCTTGAAGCCGTCCGCGCCGCCGATCTCCATGTCGCGGTACACTTCATCCTTCCACACCGTGTTGAGACCGTCGTAGGTGGAGCTCCCCCCCGCGGGCTTGCGCCAGATCACGCGGTCGAGGTCCTTCATGTAACAGAACTGGCTCGCCGCGCTCACGATGCTGCTTGAAGTGAGGTCGGCAGAGATGAGGACGCCCTCGTTGTACTGCTTATACGTCTCGATCTTCTGCTGGATGACGGTATCCACCACGCCGTGCATCTCGCCGTACCAATGCTCCTGCTGGGAGAACTTCCAATTGAGGCGGGCGAAGATGTCGATGCCCGTATAGTTCGCCTCGGGGGTGAACAGCTCCCCCTCTTCGACGGCGTGCACCACCGAGCCGTAGCTCAGATCGACGTTGTTGAGGCTCGCTTCCTGCATGAAGATGGAACCGACGGCAAACCCGCCGATTCCCATTACGAGCGCCGCGGAGAGAAGCGCCACCGCCTTCGTCTTGCGGCGGGACGTCCAACTCTTCAGGCGGATGCCATGTTTTTTGGATCTTACGATGCGCGGTTGCTTCTTGGTTTTGAGGGGTTTCAACCCCTCCTCCTCCGCGACGATATCGTGTTTCGACCTCATATTGTCTCCTGTTCGATACGTGTTCGGGCGTCTGTCCCCTGCCCGTATGACGGAAAGCTGCCTTTGTAATATTTTTTTATGACATGATTGTACCATGTTTATGACGGTGTGTCAACGAAAAAGACGAAATTTTTCAAACTTTTTCACAAGATCGCCCGTCTTTTTTCCCGAAAAAGAAAGATCCACCCCATAGGGGTGGAAATTCTGTCTCACGGCTTCGGCTGTGCGAGGATGCGGATGAGGTCGTCCTCGAGGGGAGGGCGGGCGAAGAAGTCCCGCGGCGGGTCGCCCTCCGCCGAGAGGTCGGCGGCTATCTCCCCCCGTTTCAGCACGATCACGCGGTGCGCGAGGACAGCCGCCTCGTGCACGTCGTGCGTGACGAACACGATGGTCTCCCCGCGCTCCCGCCAGAGGGAGGCGACGAGCCCGACGAGCGAATGTTTCAGGGCGAGGTCGAGCGAGGAGAACGGCTCGTCCATGAGCAGGGTCTCGTGCGGGTAGAGAAAGGCGCGGGCGATGGCGACGCGTTGGCGCTCCCCGCCCGAGAGAGAGCGCGGCAGCCGCTTCTCCTTTCCCGCCAATCCCACGCGGGCGAGCATGCCGCCGATTCCCCCCCACATCGGCTTGGGCAGGACGAACCGCAGATTCCCCTCCACGGTGAGGTTGGGCAAGAGCTTGGGGTCCTGAAAGAGATAGGAGACGCGTCCGCCGCCCTCCCTCTCCCCCTCGAAGGGAAGAGTTCCCGCGAGCACGCCGAGGAGCGTGCTCTTGCCCGCCCCGCTCTCGCCGAGCACCGCCGCGATCTTCCCCTCTTCGAGCGCGAGGTCGATCGCGTTGAGCGCGACCGTTTCGCCGTACTTCTTTGTCACGCCGCGCAAGATCATGTCCGCCACCTCACGATCGCCCGTTCGGCGAGAAGGCACGCCCCCTCCAACAGGAACCCGACGAGCACCACGACGACGGTGAGGGCGAGAAGGGAGGGAAGGTCGAGGCGGATCTGCGCGTCCTGCATCATGCCGCCGAGGCTGCGATAGGTCTGCGCGAGCACTTCGCCCGAGACGGTGATTTTAAGCCCCATCGAGAGGATGGAGCCCGCCTGTCCGAGCACCGCGGGCGCGGCGAGCGGGAAGTACATCCAAAGCGCCCTGCGCCCCGCCCCCACCTTGAAGGCGCGCGCCATCCCGCCGTACTCCTCCCGCACGCCGTCGAGACTCGCGAGCATCGCCGCATACAGCGCGGGAAAGAGCACGAGGAGGGAGACGATGACGGGCGCGACGCCGTGCGACGTCCATAGGAGCAAGATGAGGATGACCGCCATCGTCGGCACCGTGCGGAGGGTGGAGACGACGGGCGCGAGAAAGGCGCGCACGCCGCCGAATAGACAGGCGAGCGCCGACAGGACGGCGGCGAGCGCCAATGCGGCGAAAAACGCCGCAAACGTCCTGAGAAAGGTGAAGCCGAACGCGCTCCAAAAGGAGGGCTCGCCCAAGAGCCGCCCCATGGCGCGGAAGGTCTCCCAAAAGGAGGGGAGGATATAGTCGTTCCGCACGATGAAATAGGCGACGACCCACACGAGCCAGAGCGCGAGCACGGCAAGGATGGAAAAGATCAGATTTTTTTTCACGCGTTCCCTTTCGCTTGTTGCGCCTTGAACTGCGCCGACTTGGCAGTCGCGGCGGGTTCGGGGCAGAGATAGTATGCGCATCCCGCGGCGGGACCCACCGTGGAGGCGTCGGCGAACGCCACGAGATTCACCTTATCTTCGGCGGGCTCTTTGCCGCTGTCGAGAATCTGATAGGGAACGCCCTCCCTTTCGAGCACCACCCGCAGGGTGAGCCCGGGCACGTTGTTGAGCTGGACGACGCCGAGCGTCTGCCCGACGAGGGAGCGGAGCGATGCGGCGGAGTTCAGCTCCTTTTGGCTCGTGTTCGTGCGGAGGAAGTACATGTTGCCGTTCGTGACGACGCCGAGCATACAGTAGGAAGTCCCCTTCCCGAGCACCTTTGCCGCCGCGTTCACGGGGAGCACGCAGAAGTCCGCGGCGGGGTTCTCGCCCGTCACGCGGGCGGCGATGGTGGACGCCGCCACGATGTGATAGGAGAACGCGCCGCCCTCCGTCTCGGAGATGGCGTTTGCGAGGGCGAGCGCGGGCGCGCCGTCCGGCGCGTACACGGAGTAAGAGCCCGCGATCTCCCCCGCCTGTGCGCCGCCCTCATAGAAGAAGGCGTCCGCGGGCGCGGAGGTGAACGTCTCGTCCACGGCGATGAGTTCGTCGAGGAAGGTCTTGACGGCTTGCTTCGCGTCCGCCGCCGCGGTGAAGCGCACCGAGCAGTTCTTCACGACGTCCGCCGTCAAATTCTTTGCATTGAGGGAGGGCGTGAGCCCGTCCTCGTAGGTCGGGGCGAGGGCGGACACGATGTCGGCGGGCTGCGTCCCTTCGAGATATTCGTCCGCTCCCTCCATGTACGAGATCATCTCGGCGACCGCCGCGCCGTCCCCTTCGACGACGGAGCGCTTCGCGACGAGCACCGCCTGCGGATACCCGTCCTCCCCGTACAGCGTCTGCAAGCTCCCCGCGATCTCGAACGTCTGCTCCGCCTCGGGGCGGCTGCACGCCGCCATGCCCATCGCCATGGCGCCGCAGAGCGCCAGCGATACGATGCCGCAAATTTGCTTTTTCATAGTCTGTCTCCTTTTTTCGAGCGATTTTCAGAATTGACTGACGAGCGTCTTTGCCGAGACGCCGTCGAGGCGCCCCAGCTTGCCCGTGAGGGCGTTGATGACGGTAAGGGGCGCGTCGATCGCCACCGAGAGCACGGACACCCCCTTCTCCCGATAAGGGATGCCCATTCTGCCGATGATGTATTCCCCGTACTCCGACAGGAGCGCGTTGAGACGGTCGGTGTGTTCCCGCCGCTCCACGATGAGAGAGATGACTGCGATGCGCTTCTCTTCCATAAAAAAATCCCCCTTCGCCGCAAAGGCAAAGGGAGAAAAAGCGAACGATGTTCGCGCACATTCTCGGTTCGTACTTTGCGGTCAGACTCGTCTTTCCGTTCAGATGGGTACAGTTTACCATGCCGCGCAGAAAAAAGCAAGCGTTTTCGCGGAAATTACAAAGATTCCCTCCCGCGCAATCCTCGCGGGAGGGAATCTGAACTTTTTTCGGGTGAGCGCTCCCCAATGCGCCGACGCCGACTTTCACGAAAAAACGGAGGGCATCCCCTGCCTTTCTCTCATTATAGCGCAGGATTCGGACCTTGTCAAGACGCATTGTGAAATTTTTTTCATTTTTCGGGGAAGTTCATCTGCCGTCTCTGCGCTGTTGCGCCGCGCGGCGGCGGTTCCGCCGCCGCACGCACAGCCATACGACGACCGTAACGGCAGCGCCCGCCGCGATCGCGCCGAGGATGCAGAACGCCACCGTGAGCCCGTCGTCCGCGCCGCCGCGGATGGATGCGGTCGGCTCCCTCTCCGAGATGACGAACCGCAATTCGTCCTGCGGGAGTCCCTCCCGCGCGAGCAGGTAGACGTCCTCCCCCCTCTCGAAGGAGAAGGTGCTCTCCTGCAAATAATAGGGCGTGGACAGGCGGATCTCCACCTCCCCCACTTCGTCCCATGCCCACGAGGGGGTGAAGAGATATTCGTACTCATAGCGGTCCGCCATCTTGGCGGGATAGACCGCCGTCTCGATCGTATGCCGCACCCGCCCGTGCGACGGCACCTCGATGGCATAGGCGTACCACGGCATGAAGTCCTCCTCGCCGAGCGCGCTCGGCGACATGTACGACATGAACCCGTTGACGGCGTTGGAGGCGAGCATCTCCGCACAGCCGCAGAACCAATCCTCCTCCGCGATCGCGCTGTCCGCGGGGCGCAATCCATCCACATAGGAGCGGAAATCCTTCGTCTCGGAGGTGACGGCGACCGCCTCGACCCAGCTGTCGTTCATGAAGTCGTCATAAGTGTACACCTCGGCGGAGCACAGTTTGAGAGGCTCCCCCACCGACATGAGCCGCAGGACGTTCTCCCCCTGCCCGAGGAAGAATTTCGCCTTGCCGCGCCCGTTGCTCACGCTCAGATAGCCCGTCTCGGACATCACGCGGGATTTGCGCGGATTGCAATCGAAGGTGAGAACGCAGGTACAGCCGCCCGCGGAGGGCTCCTCGTCCAGATCGACTTGGCAGGTGTACACGGTGAGCGGCAGTCCCTCGGTGCAATAGAAGGGGTCGGAGCACCCGCCCCGAAGCTGGACGAGCCCGCTCTCGATGGGGACGCAGGGGTCGGAATAGCTCCTGTTCGGGTCGCCGTAAGTATAGCGCACGTCGGGCGTGACGGGCACGCCGTCCGCCGAGATCGCGAACCCGGGGCGATCGTAACAGCTCTCGGCGAAATATTCGGGACGGATGCCGCAGGGAAAGAGCAGTCCCACCTCCGCGTCCTTTTCCGTGGGATTGTAGAAGGTGTACTCCGCCTCCATGCGTGCGCCGGGGTCGTCCTCTTCCCCGCGCGGGAGGGAGTCCACGCGGAAGGTGATGCACTCGCTTTCGAGCATCACCTCCGTCTCTTCGGACGGCAACACGCCCGCCAGCGCGCTCCCCGCATAGTACGCGGGTTCGGAAGCGGCGTCTGCGGTCACCGCCGCGGGCGACACGATCAACAATGGAAGCGCAAGCGCCATAACGCCCAAAGTCGGCTTCATTCCTCATCCTCCCTGCGCCGCGCCGCGGCGGCCTCTTCCCCGAATCGATCCTCGGGCGGGGGCGGAAATTCCGCCCAGAAACAACTTCCCTTCCCCACCTCGGAGCGCACGCCGAAGGGACAGCGGTGCGCTTGCAGAATACTTTTGACGATGGAGAGCCCCAGCCCCGTCCCCTGCACGGGGCGCTTGTGCGTCTCCTTGGAGCGGTAGTAGCGGTCCCAGATGGTATCGAGCTCGTCCTGCGGGATTCCCTCGCCCGTGTCCTCCACCTCGAAGAGCGCCCCGCCCTCCGTGCGGTGCAGGCGGACGCGCACGAGGCGGTCCTCCCCCGTATAGTTCACCGCGTTGCCGAGGAGGTTGTAGATCACCTGCTCGATGCGGCTCCGCTCCCCATAGGCATACAGTTCGTCCTCCACGTCGAATTCGAAGCGGTAGCCCGCCGTCTCGGCGAGGTAGTCGAACCGCCCCGCAATGCGGTAGACCGTCTCCGAAAGGTTGAAGGTGACGGGCGCCTGCCGCCCCACATCCGAGCGAAGTTTGGAGAGGTCGAGCACGTCGCTCACCAGCTCGGAGAGGCGGTCCGCCTCGTCGATGATGATCTTGGCATGGGCGTCGCGCTTCTCCTTGTCCTCGCCCGAGATCTCGCGGATCATGGAGGCGTACGCCTTGATCATGGTGAGCGGCGTCTTGAAATCGTGCGAAACGTTGGCGATGAGCTCCCTCTGCATGGCGTCCGCCTTGGAGATCTCCTCCCGCGCATAGTCGAGCGCGTCCGAGAGCTCGGAGATCTCCGAGCAGAAGTATCGCTTTTTGAGGTCGAGCGCATAGTCCCCCCGCGCGAGCCGCTTGGCGCGCTCGGTGACTTCGGTGACGGGCTTGGTGATGAGCATCGCCACGAAGCCGCTCGCCAAGAAGGCGAGGAGCGCCGCAAAGAGCGCCGTGACGAGGGACATCCACAGCAGACTGCCGTTGACGATGTCCCACGGTTCCAGCGAACAGGTGAGATAGAGGAAGCAGGGCTGCCCGTTGAGCTCCGTCCGCACGATGTGTACCATCATGCCGTCGCTCTCATAGCTCGTCTGTTCCCGCTCGTTGAGACGGTTCTCGATCTCCTCGGCGAGATCGCCGTACACCTGCCCGTCCGAGAGCGCGCTCCGTCCGTCCGCGAAGAGGAAGAGCACCGATACGTTGTAGTCCTCGGCGATCGCCGCGAGCTACAACGTATCGG
>CANPXX010000004.1 GCA_947587085.1 uncultured Clostridia bacterium
TAACTAACAGTTAGTTTTTACTTGACTTCTAACCAACAGTTAGCTATAATGGGAGATGATAAAAAAGGAGGAAAAAATGATGAAAAAGAAATTTGTGACGGCGCTCTTGTGTGTGGCGGCGGCGCTCTGCCTCTGCCTCGGTCTCGCGGCGTGCGGCGGGGAGACCAAAGAGAACCCGAACACCCCCTCGATCGAAAGTCCCTCCGACCCGAACGGTGAGAATCCGTCGCACACGCATGCGTTTACCGATTATGTCTACAATAACGACGCGACGTGCACGACGGACGGAACGGAGACGGCGACCTGTTCGTGCGGCGAAACGGACACGCGCACCAAGACGGGGACAAAGCTCGGGCATTCGTTCGTGAGCTATGTCTCCGACGACAACGCGACCTGCACAGAGGACGGAACGGAGACGGCGACTTGCACCCTCTGCCATACGGCGAAAGATACCCGCACGAAGGAGGGGAGCAAGCTCGGGCACGATCTGCAACCCCAAGCGGGGAAGGCGCCCACCTGCACAGAGGCGGGGTGGGAAGCATATCAAGCGTGTTCCCGCTGTGATTATACCACCAAGCAAGAGATTCCCGCCACGGGACGACATACCTACCATGAGGGGAAATGTACCGTTTGCGGACATGAGCGTCCCGTCAGCGAAGGGCTTACATATCGACTGAATGAAGCGCAGGATGGATACATCGTAACGGGAATAGGCGATTGTAAGGATACCGATCTTTTCATTCCAGAGACTCACGAGAATTTGCCTGTGACCTCGATCAGGAATTATGCGTTCCGGAGTTGTAGCTCTCTCACGAGCATTGAGATACCCGACAGCGTGACCTCGATTGGGTATGAGGCGTTTTATAATTGTAGCAAGCTGGAAAGTATTGCGGTAGCAGCAGAAAATCCCAATTACAGCAGTCAAGACGGCATTTTATACAACAAGGCAAAGACAGAATTTGTACATATCCCCGAAGCAATCAAGGGGGCGGTGACTATTCCGAACGGCGTGACCTCGATTGGAATCGGTGCATTCTATGGTTGTGACTCTCTCACGAGCATCAAGATTCCTGACAGCGTGACCTCGATTGGGGAGAGGGCGTTCTATTATTGCACCTCTCTCACGAGCATTGAGATTCCCGACAGTGTGACCTCGATCGAGGAGCATGCGTTCGAGGGGACTGCCTACTATAATGACGAGTCGCATTGGGACAATAGCGGCGTGCTCTATATCGGCAATCATCTCATCAAAGCCAAAGAGACTATCTCGGGCGCATACACCGTTCGGGCAGAAACTAAGACGATTGCGGAGTATGCGTTCTATGATTGCTCCTCTCTCACGAGCATTGAGATTCCCGACGGCGTGACCTCGATCTGGGATTATACGTTCTGTGGTTGCCGCTCTCTCACGAGCATTGAGATTCCCGACAGCGTGACCTCGATCGGGAGCAATGCGTTCTCGAATTGCCACTCTCTCATGAGCGTTACGATCGGAAACGGCGTGACCTCGATTGGAAGCAGTGCATTCTTGAATTGCATCTCTCTCACGAGCATTGTCATTCCCGACAGTGTGACCTCGATCTGGCTCGGTGCATTCTCGGGTTGCTATAAACTGATCGAAGTGTGGAATCATTCCGACCTTCCCATTGAAAAAGGGAAAAATTCCTACGACTATGTTGCCTATTACGCGAAGTACGTCTATCAAGGGGACGAGCCGAGCAAACAGACGGTGACGGACGACGGGTATATTTTCTATGAGGATGGCGAAGAGAGCTATCTGCTCGGGTATCTTAGCGACGAGACAGCGCTCACTCTTCCCCAGGCGAGCCCGAGCGGAAAGAAATATGCGATCTATCAATATGCATTCTGGGGTTGCTCTTCGCTCACGAGCATTGAAATCCCCGACAGCGTGACTTCGATCGGGAGCTATGCGTTCGAGTACTGTTCCTCTCTCACGAGCATTGAAATTCCCGACAGCGTGACCTCGATCGGGAGCTATGCGTTCAACGGTTGCTCCTCTCTCACGAGCATTGAAATTCCCGACAGCGTGACCTCGATCGGAGATGGGACGTTCGAAGATTGCGACTCTCTCACGAGCATTGAAATTCCCGACAGCGTGACCTCGATTGGGGACTATGCATTTCAGAATTGCGACTCTCTCACGAGCATTGAAATTCCCGACAGCGTGACCTCGATTGGGGACTATGCATTTCCGAATAGCGACTCTCTCACGAGTGTGACGATCGGAAACGGCGTGACCTCGATTGGGAGCTATGCGTTCTATGGTTGCGACTCTCTCATGAGCGTGACAATCGGGAAGGGTGTGACCTCGATCGGGACTTATGCGTTTCAATATTGCCGCTCTCTCACGAGCATTGAAATTCCCGACAGCGTGACCTCGATCGGGCATTATGCGTTTTCGGGTTGCGACTCTCTCGCGAGCGTACACATCAACGACCTTGCGGCATGGTGTAAGATTGAGTTTGAGGATTACTATTCCAATCCGCTCTATTATGCGCATCATCTCTATCTCAAAGAGACGGAGGTCAAGGAGCTTGTCATTCCCGATGAAATTACGGAGATCAAAGATTACGCATTCGCAGACGGCGCCTTTACGAGCGTGAAACTTCATGACAGCGTGACCTCGATCGGGAATTATGCGTTCTATGATTGCACCTCTCTCAAGAGCATTGAGATTCCCGACAGCGTGACCTCGATTGAGAGCGGTGCATTCTCGGGTTGCTACTCTCTCACGAGTGTAACGTTTGCCGAAACGGAGGGCTGGTTTATTTCTCGGAATAAAAACGCGACGAGCGGGACCGAGCTTTCGAGTGCAAACTTGCAAAACCCCGCCACCGCCGCGAACTATTTGAAGAATGGTTACGATTCTTATTATTGGAAGCGGAAGTAGGAGGGGGTCGAAAAGTTTCGCGAAATTCTCCATTGAAACATTTCGCGAAATTCTTTGAATAGCCACGCGCGGTGCATTCGCACCGCGCGTGGTCTTATAATGCGGAGGGGTGCCTCATTGTTTCTTTTCTGTCATGTTGAGCCGCCCGCACGTTCTCCCAAATGTCATTTCGACCGAAGCGTAAGCGGAGTGGAGAAATCTCCACCGCTTTATAAACAAGGTAGAGATGTTTCGACTCGAGCGCCCGCGTCCAATGGACGCGGGCGCTCGGCTCAACATGACAAAAAGCAGCGGCTCCGCCTCCGCTACTTCGCCTACGGCTTGTGCCGCGCTTAGAAGAACAAAAGAATGCGCGCGCGGGGCAAAATGACAATAGAAGAAATGTTTCGGTAAATGAAGCGTGAACGTGCGGGCGGGGGGGCGAAATGCAATATGAGAACTATTTATCGGTCGCCTATTGATAAATTCATGGTTTTATGGTACAATGTCCCTGTGCCGAGGGGCGGGCTTTGGAGGAGGTGGCGATCATAAAAAGAATTTGCGTGAAGTTTATTCTGCTACTGGTCTGCCTTGCAGGGGGCTTATCCGTATTGTGCGCCTGCGGCGGGGACATGGACGGCTGGCCCAAACTCCAATTGAATTTGGAGATCGAAACGTATGACGAAGTTTCGCTTGAATATCATCATATCTCCAAGCATTCCGATCGGATGCCGCTCGATGTCGATGAAGACTTCTTCGGCACATCGGCAGATCGGGAGGTCATAAACGGGATCTATCAACAGATAAACGGCAGCCTGTATAGCGAAAAAACATACAACAAAGTTGACACGGAAAAATATACGACCAAGGTGGTCATCACGTTCCGGAAAGACGGTGCGGAGGGATATACGTTTGTATTTTTTGAATACGGTATCAAAAACGGCTACTTCGTCTTGGACAACGGGGAGATCCACAAGCATTTGGGTAATTTTAGTAGTATATATGCAATGTTCAAGGATAAATTGCATCAAGAGGGGACCGCTCTTACTGCGTGATCGCTTTTGTACATGACCTGCGCTCTCTTTTGTCATGACCCGTCCTCTCTTTTGTCATGACCTGCCCGCGCTCTCTTATGTCATGCTGAGCTTGTCGAAGCATCTCGACCGCTCTCTTATGTCATGCTGAGCGGAGGCGAAGCCGAAGTCGAAGCATCTCGACCGCTTTATAAACAAGGTAGAGATTTTTCGACTTCGTTCGCTTCGCCTCCGCTACTTCGCCTACGGCTTGTGCCGCGCTTAGAAGAACAAAAGAATGCGCGCGCGGGGCAAAATGACAATAGAAGAAATGTTTCGGTAAATGAAACGTGAACGTGCGGGCGGGGCATGACATTAAAGAATGCTTCCGCGCTTAGTCTACAATAGAAGCCTCGCGCGGTCGAAATGACATTTTAGAACGCTCCGCTTCTGTGGATGTCGGGCGATACGTGCCGCCGCGGAGAATGCCGCGGCGGCACGTTCGGTGGAGTGCCGAAAAATATTTTTTCAAAAATCGCGGCAAGGGGCAAAATCCTTTGACAAGCCCGCGGAAATATGGTATCCTTGAAACGTCGTGCGCGAGGAATTGCGCTCTCCACGCATCTCTTGGCGCAACGAGTCATGCCGAAAGGCAAATTCCATAGGAGGATAAATGCAAATGGAAAAGCAGGAGATCATCAAACAGTTCGCGTCCCACGAGGGAGACACCGGCTCCCCCGAGGTGCAGATCGCGCTCCTCACGGCGCGCATCAACCACCTCAACGAGCACCTCAAGGTGCACAAGCAGGACAACCATTCCCGCCGCGGACTTTTGAAGATGGTCGGAAAGCGCCGCGGTCTTTTGGACTATCTCAAAGCCAAGGATATCGAGCGGTACAGAGCGGTCACCGCAGCGCTGGAACTCAGAAAGTAACGAACCGAAAGGGCGGGTTTTTGTCCGCTCTTTTTTCGTGAAAACGCTCCCTCCGCCACGGGGCGGCGGGGCAAAGAAACAGGTGCAGGAGGAGAAAAAAGTATGACACCGAATTACAGAGAATTCAAGACAGAGATCGGCGGACGGGAGGTCGTCATCGAGACGGGCAAGTACGCCGAGCAGACCAACGGCAGTTGCGTCGTCCGCTGCGGCGAGACCGTCGTCATGGTCAACGTGTGTATGTCCGAGAAGCCTCGGGAGGGGATGGACTTCTTCCCGCTTCAGGTGGACTACGAAGAGAAGATGTTCGCCGTGGGCAAGATTCCCGGCGGCTTCAAGCGCAGGGAGGGCAGGGCGTCCGACAAGGCGATCCTCACCGCCCGCCTCATCGACAGACCGCTCCGTCCCCTCTTCCCGAAGGGACTGTTCAACGACGTGGTGGTCGTGGCGACGGCGCTCAGCGTGGAGCCCGACGTCTGCCCCGAGCCGCTCGCGATGGTGGGCTCGTCCGTCGCGCTCGCCATTTCGGATATTCCTTGGGCGGGACCCACGGGCTCGGTCGTGGTCGGGCTGGTGGACGGCGAATACGTCATCAATCCCGACAGCGCCCAGCGCGAGAAGAGCACCATCCACCTCAACCTCGCGGGCACGCGCGACGCCATCCTCATGATCGAGGCGGGCGCCGACGAGGTGACCAACGACGAGATGGTGGGCGCCATCATGTTCGGGCACAACGAGATCAAGAAGATCTGCGCCTTCATCGAGGACGAGATCGTCCCCGCGGTGGGCAAGCCCAAGCGCGAGATCGAGCTGTACCACGTCCCCGAGGAGATCGACGCCGCGGTGCGCGCCTTTGCGGGCGAGAAGCTGGACTGGGCGCTCGACACCTTCGACCGTCAGGAGCGGCAGGCGCGGCAGGATCAGGTGGACGCCGAGACGCTCGAGCACTTCAAAGACATCTATCCCGACAACGCGCGCGAGATCAAGGACAGCCTCTACTATCTCACCAAAGAGAAGGTGCGCGCCAAGATCTTCGATCACGGCGTCCGTCCCGACGGCAGAGGGCTGAGGGACGTCCGTCCCATCTGGTGCGAGCGCCACGTCCTGCCCCGCGTGCACGGTTCTGCCGTGTTCACGAGAGGACAGACGCAGACCATCACGTCGTGCACCCTCGACATGCTCGCCGCGGCGCAGAAGCTCGAAGGGCTGGACGATGAGACCGAGAAGCGCTATATGCACCAATACAACTTCCCCGGCTATTGCACGGGCGAGGCGAAGGCGCTCCGCTCCCCCGGCCGCCGCGAGATCGGTCACGGCGCGCTCGCGGAGCGTGCGCTCCTGCCCGTCCTTCCCTCCAAGGAGGAATTCCCCTATGCGATCCGCGTGGTGAACGACATCCTCTCCTCCAACGGGTCCTCGTCGATGGCGTCCGTCTGCGGCTCCACGATGGCGCTCATGGACGCGGGCGTGCCCATCAAGGCGCCCGTCGCGGGCGTCGCGATGGGGCTCATCAAGAACCAGGAGACGGGCGAATTCCGCGTGCTCACCGACATTCAGGGGCTCGAGGACTTCCTCGGCGATATGGACTTCAAGGTGGCGGGCACCGAGAAGGGGATCACCGCCATCCAGATGGATATCAAGATCAAGGGAATCTCCGAGGAGATCATGCACGCCGCCATCGAACAGGCGAACGAGGGCAGACGGTTCATTCTCGGCAAGATGCTCGAGGTCGTGCCCGAAGTGGCGCCCGAGCTCAGTAAGTATGCGCCCCGCATCCTCTTCTTCCGCATCGACCCCGAAAAGATCGGCGATGTGGTCGGCAAGCAGGGCAAGGTCATCAACTCCATCATCGCGGAGACGGGCACCAAGATCGACATCGAGGACGACGGCACGGTGTGCATCGCATCCTACGGCGATCCCGAGGCGGCACAGCGCGCCAAGGCGATCGTGGAGAACATCGTGCGCGATCCCGAGGTGGGCGATATGTTTATCGGGCGGGTGGTGCGCATCCTCTCCACCATGGGCGCGTTCGTCGAGTTCGCTCCCGGGAAGGACGGCATGATCCACATCTCCAAGCTCTCCGACAGGCGCGTGGAGAAGGTGGAGGACGTGCTCTCGGTGGGCGACGTCGTCAAGGTCAAGATCATCAAGATCGGCGAGAAGGGCATCGACTTCAAGCTGCTCGCGAAAGTGGAATAAATCCAAAAATTCTGCATAAAAAACGGCGTCCCGCGCAAGGTGTGCGGGGCGCCGTTTTTCGCTCGGGCGGGGGACGGGAAGGGGACGCGCCGCCGCAAGGGGAGGCGGCGGCGCAGGGGACAGTCTGCATATATTCATAAGCGTATTCACCCATTCACTGCTCCGCGAAGCCGAGCGAGATGAGGATCGCCCTGTTCACGCGGGACATGGTGGAGGCGGGCAGTTCGCCGATTCTCGACATCAGCCGCCTCTTGTCGATGGTGCGGATCTGTTCGAGCAGGATGACGGAATCCTTGGCGAGCCCGAAGTCGCGCGGGAGCTCGATGTGCGTGGGGAGGCGCGCCTTGTGGATCCTGCTCGTCACGGCGGCGGCGATCACGGTGGGGGAGTACTTGTTTCCCGTGTCGTTCTGCACGACGAGCACGGGGCGCACGCCGCCCTGTTCGCTCCCCACCACGGGGGACAGGTCGGCGTAATACAGTTCGCCGCGTTTCACCGTCATACCCTTCTCCTTCGTGAGCAATGCCTCCGCTGTATCGTATGCCGCGGGGCAAAAAATTGCTCTCCGTGCTCCCCATTATTGCCTCGGAAGGGGCGGCTTATACGCGCTTTCCGACCGCGGCGGGCGGCGGGGGCGGCGCAAAGAGATAAAATTTATGTGAAAATTTATGCGCATTATGCGAAACGCCGCGCTATGAGGTCGCGCGCGCCCGTGCGAGGGGAGCGCGGAGGAATGAATTTCTCTGCGCGGGGCAAGCTGTTGGGGTGGGAATCTTTCGGGTTTTTCAGTCTGAGTTGTGACGAATGTACAAAACGGAGCCCGATCTGTGAAATAATTTCAAAATCGGACAATTCGGAGGGGCGGGGCATTTCGTTTGACAAGCCCTCTGCCGCGTGGTATAATTCTTAACGCTCACGTTGGAAACAAGCGAGTGTTTTTTTTACGCGCGCCCTTGCGCGCGCGTTGTGCGTGCGCACAAGAGCGTTCCGGCGAAGCGAAGTATGAAAGATCTGAAAGAGTAAAATACGACCCCGAGGAAGAGGATGATGACGAGAACAGCGAACAAACTCAGAAAGACGGCGATCTGCTGCGCGGCGGCGCTCATGGCGGGCACGCTGGTAGCGGCGGAGTGTCTGCCGATATGGGAGCGTCCCGCGGAGGCGGAGGCTTCTCCCGAACAGACGGTCACCCGCTATGAGGGGGAGATCTATAACGACCTCACCGCCAAGTACAACAGCGAAGTCGTGAAGGCGATTCCCGAGGAAATCGACCCCGCGTCGGAGATCTCGGTCATCGTCAAATCGACGGACGAGACGATGCTCTCCGCGTACGAGGCGCAGAGCGGGGTATCCCGCTTCACGAGCGTTGCGGAGTATGCGGGCTCCTCGGCGGGCAGACAGGTGGCGCGGAACGTGAAGAGCGCCAACTCCGCCGCGGCGAAGCGGTTGGAGGCTTCTGGCGTGAAATTCTCGTACGGAACCTCGTACGACACCGTGTTCGGCGGCTTCGAAGTGCTCGTCGCCGCGCGCGATTTCGACCGTCTCGCCGCCGCCCTCGACGGCACGGACGCGAGCGCCATGGTCGGCGAGGTATGGGAACGCGAGGAGACCGTCGTCGTCGAGAACGACGTCAACGTGCACGAGACGGGCATCTTCGACAGCTCGGATTCCGAATACGACGGTTCGGGCACCCTCATCGCCGTGCTCGATACCGGTCTCGACTATACGCATACCGCCTTCGACGTGAACCGCTTCACGTCCGATACGCTCGCCCTCACCTATGAGGACGTGAACGCGAAGCTGCGTTCGCTCCGCGCGGCGCAGACGACGAGCGGGCTCACTGCGGGCGACGTGTTTATCAGCAATAAAGTCCCGTACGGCTACGACTATGCCGACAAGGACAACGACGTTTATCCCCTGCAGGACGGGCACGGGACCCACGTCTCGGGCATCATCGCGGGCGTGGACGATGTGATAACGGGCGTTGCGCCCAACGCACAGCTCGCCTCCATGAAGGTGTTCTCGGACAGCGACGCGGGCGCGAGACAGTCTTGGATCCTCGCCGCGCTCGAGGACTGCGTCATGCTCGACGTGGACGTCATCAACATGTCCCTCGGCTCGGCGTGCGGGTACAGCGTCGAGGCGGACGAGGAACAGCAGGCGGTGTTCAACAGCCTCTTGGAGCACGGCATCAGTCTGGTCGCCGCCGCTTCCAACGACTACAACTCCACCTTCGGGTCGGAGAAGAACGGCAGCCTCGGGCTCACGACCAATCCCGACTCCGCGACCGTCGGCTCTCCCTCCACCTACTATTCGGCGCTCTCCGTCGCCTCCATCAGCGGCGTCAAGACGCCCTATCTCCTCTATGGGGACGAGATCATCTACTTCCACGAGTCCACCAATTCGGCGGCGGAGCCCAAGAACTTCGTCGAGGACCTTCTCCCCGACGGGGTGGAGGGGCAGACGTATGAGTACGTCCGCATCCCCGGCGTGGGGCGCTCGGCGGACTACACCGATCTCGACGTAACGGGCAAGATCGCCCTCGTCAAGCGCGGCGTCACCAACTTCGAGGACAAGGCGCGCATCGCGGCGAACAAGGGCGCCGCGGGCGTCATCATCTACAACAACGTCTCGGGCGACATCTCGATGAGCGTCGGCAGGGCGACCATCGCGGTGTGCTCCATTTCGCAGGACGACGGCGAGCACCTCGCCGAACAGGCGAGCGGGAAGATCACGATCAGCCGCTCGCAGACGGCGGGTCCCTTCATGTCCGACTTCTCTTCGTGGGGGCCCACGCCCGATCTTCGTATCAAGCCCGAGATCACCGCGCACGGCGGCGACATCCTGTCGAGCGTTCCCGGGCAGGCGTACGACCGCATCTCGGGCACCTCGATGGCGTGCCCCAACCAGGCGGGCGTCACGGCGCTCGTCCGCCAATACGTGAAGGAGAAGTTCTCCCTCACGGCGGACGACGGGGAGACGCGCCGTCTCGTCACCGCGCTCGTCAACCGCATCATGATGAGCACGGCGGACATTGCCGACAACACCAACGGGCTTCCCTTCTCCGTGCGCAAGCAGGGCGCGGGGCTCGCCAACCTCAAAAAGGCGACTTCTTCGCCCGCCTACATCACCACCTACGACCGCGATACGGGCGCCGAGATGGACAAGGCGAAGATCGAGCTGGGCGACGACCGCGATAAGACGGGCGTGTATCAGCTCAAATTCACCGTCAACAACGTGTTCGGCGGCGCGCTCTCCTACGACGTGAGCGCCGTCGTGATGACGGAGGGCGTGAGCAAGACCAAGACGCATCAGGGCGCGACGACGGTCACGCAGGAAGGCTATCTCCTCTCCCCGGCGGTGGAGGTCACCTCCGTGGAGGGCGGTACGCAGGCGGGGAGCGTCGTCTCCGTGCCCGAGGGCGGCGCGGCAACGGTCACCCTCACCATCACGCTGAGCGACGAGGATAAGCGGTATCTGAACGACAGCTTCGCGAACGGCATGTATGTGGAGGGCTTCGTGAAGCTCGCGCCCACGAGCGGGACGGATGTCTCCCTCAACGTTCCCTATCTCGCCTTCTACGGCGATTGGACGCAGGCGCCCATCTTCGACCTCGACTATTTCGAGACCAATCCCGATGAGCTCGACGACGGGATCGACCCGCTCGACAAGACGATGCCCGACGCCTATGCGACGCGTCCCATCGGCGGCGTCAGCGGCGACCTCATCAGCTACCTCGGGTCCTACCTCTTCAAGCAAAATTCCTCCGACACGCAGGTCGCGGCGCAGAGGGAGCACATCGCGCTCTCCAACAGCACCAATGCGGTGAACAGCATCTATGCGGTGTACGCGGGGCTCCTCCGCGGCGCCAAGCGGGTGGAGATCTCCATCACCGACGCGACGACGGGCGAGCTCGTCTTTACGCACACCGAGCTCAACCAGCGCAAGTCGTACACCTATGGCGCGGACATCGCTCCGTCCACCATCGACGTGCATTTCAGCGCCGCCGATTACGACCTCAAAAACAATACGCAGTACCTCGTCAAGGTGGAGGCGTATCTCGATTACGGCGACGGCGGCAAGGACGCCAACCTCCGCAACACCTTCGAGTTCCCCTTCGTGACGGACTTCCTGTCCCCCGTGGTCACCGATGTGGAGTTCTACACCGAGTACGACCGCGACGCGGAGAAGAATAGATTGTATGCGCGCGCATATGTGTACGACAACCACTATGCGATGGCGATGGACTTCGGGCAGGTCTACTACGGACCTCTCTCCGACGGCACGACGGGCCCCGTCATGCACAGCTTCCTCGAATATCCCGTTCCCATCGTCTCCGAGTTCGGCGCCACGACGCCCGTCACCGTCGAACTCACCGACTATGTGGACCGCCTCGCGGATTCCTATCATCCCGATACGTTCACGCTGATGGTGTACGACTATGCGCAAAACGTGGGCGCCTTCGAGATCCGGATTCCCGAGGACGTGAAGTATCTCTACTTCGACGAGACCGACCTCACGCTCAGCCCCAACGAGCTGCATACGGTGGGGGCGCACGTGTTCCCCGCGACGGAGTGGGCGGAGAGCCTCGAATACGTCTCCGACGATCCCTCCGTGGCGCGCGTCGTGGGCGGCAAGGTGCTCGCCGTGCAGGCGGGCGAGACGACCATCACCGCGAGGAGCGCGGACGGCGAGGTGAGCGCGTCCTTCCATGTGAAGGTGCTCGCCGAGGGAGAAGAGGGGTATGTCCGCTACGATAAGCCCGTCGTCGAATACTTCCGTCTCGCCGGATACGAGGGCGTGAAGGTATTCTACTTCATCGACAACGACGACCGCGACATCGGCTTGGAGGGGTACGAGACCAAGTTCTCGCCCTCCGCCACGAGCTATAACCTCTCGATGTATCCCTCGGAGGCGGTACAGCTCGAATACGAACTGTCCGCATACTTCCCCGACAGCACGCGGGTGGAGTTCACGAGCGGCAACGAGAACATCGTCCGCGTGGACGAAAACGGGCTGGTCACGGCGGTAGCCGAGGGCACGGGCACCGTCTCGGTGCGCGTGCTCATGGACGACAAGTCCACGCTGTACGACCGCACGATCGTCATCACCGTCAAGAATCCCTACGTCACCAACGGTCCCTATCTCATGGGCTACTACGGCAACGGCGGCGTGGTGGAGATTCCCGAGGACCTCGGCGTGACGCAGATCAGCCAATATGCGTTCTCCAACTACGACTATGTCCCCAAGGACGAGAACGACATCATCGATGAAGAGGATCCCTATTACTCCAAGCCCGTGTATCTCGGCGAGGATACCATCACCGAGGTCGTGCTCCCCGAGGGCATCGAAGTCATCAACATGTACGCCTTTGCGGGGCTCACCTCCCTGACCAAGGTCACCCTTCCTTCCACCTGCAAGAACTTGGGGACCGCCGCCTTCTACGGCTGTACCTCCCTTCGCGAGGTGGTGGGATTGGAGCACGTCCAATTCATCAACGAGCGGGCGTTCAGCGGTCCCGCCGTACAGGCGCCGGGCGGCGGCGTGGTCTATGACGCGGCGCCCCTTCCCACCCCCGATTTCGGATCGGTGGTCAGCATCGGGAACTATGCCTTCCGCGGGTCGGGCGTCATGTCCGTCTCCCTCCCCGCAACGGCGCAGTCCATCGGACTCTCCGCCTTCGCGGAGTGCCGCAACCTCTATGACGTGCGCATCGGCGCGTCGCGGGTGCGGCTCGGCGCGAACGCCTTCTATGGCGATTCCGCCCTGCAACAGATCTCGGTGAACGCCTACAACATCCCCGAGGGCGTGTTCCTCGGCTGTTCCGAACTCAAAACGGTGACGCTCGGACCGGACGTCATGAGCGTGGGCGCGCATGCCTTCTACGGCACCAAGGTGCAGAGCTTCCGCGTCTCCGCCAACAACACGGCGTTCAAGACGGGCGGCGACGGCGCCTACCTCCTCAGCGCGGACGGCGCCACGCTTGCCCTCGTCGCGCCCGCCTACTCTTCGTCCGCCTTCACTCTGAGCGGCGTCAACCACATCGGTGACAGCGCCTTCGCGAGCAACTCGACGATCACGCAGGTGACGATGCCCGACGTAAAGACGGTGGGCGAGTACGCCTTCTCGGGATGCGAACAGCTTCGGAGCGTCTCCTTCGGCGCCCTCGAAGAGATCGGTGAATCGGCGTTCGCCTATACCCGTCTCAGCGCGATGCCCGCCCTTGCGGACACCCTCAAAGTCATCCCCGCGCACGCCTTCGAATACACCCTGCTCAAAGAGGTAACGCTCGGCGACGGGGTGACGGTGGAGGATTACGCCTTCGCGGGCTGTGTCCAGCTCATGAACGTGACGCTCGGCGAGAATGTCACGGTGGGCGGATACGCCTTCGCGGCGCCCACGCGCCTGAGCACCCGCCAGATCACGACGGGCAGTTACAGCGGCGCGTACATCGTCACTTCGGTGGCGGATACCTCGCTCGTCGGCGTGACGATCGGGAGCGGCGCCCGCCTCGGCGCGTATGCCTTCGGCAACAACACCCGCCTCGCGTCCCTCACCCTCGGCGACGGCGCACAGGTCGGGAGCCGTGCCTTCTATAACTGCACCGCGCTTCCCGGGGTCGATCTGAGCAAGACGGTCTCCCTCGGCAACGGCGCGTTCGCCGGCGAACTCATCCCCGCGCTCTATATCGAGGACGGAGAGGTGATCGAGACGCTCGGCATCTACGGTTCACAGGCGCCGGGGCTCACTTCGGCGGACCTCAGCTCGGTCACCGCGCTCGGCGAAGGGGTGTTCTACGGCAACTTCTCCCTGCGCAACGTGACGCTCGGCGAAGCCATCGAAGAGATTCCCACCGATACGTTCTATCTCTGCCAATCGCTCACCTCGGTCGATCTCAGCAAGGTGCATGCGATCGGCGAATTCGCCTTCATGGGCACGGGGCTCTCCTCCGTCGATCTCTCGTCGGTGGACAATGTGGGGACGATGGCGTTCGCCGCCTCCTCCTACCTCGCCTCCGTCACCCTCAAAGAGGGGGCGTCCATCGGGGAGAACGCCTTCCGCGACTGCGTCGTGCTCTCCTCGGCGGAGGGGATCGGCAAGACCGCGTCCATCGGGGCGAGCGCCTTCGAGGGGACGAGGCTCTCGGGCGCGCTCGACCTCAGCGGCGTGCGCTTCCTCGGCGACTTCGCCTTCCGCGGCACCCGCCTCACGGAGGTGACGCTCGGCGACGGGCTCGAGGATGTGGGCGATAATCCCTTCGCGGGGTGCCGCCTTCCCGCCTTCGTGCGCGTGGAGGACGAACTCTTCAACGGCATCAAAGTGGGCGAGACCGAGCTGGATACCTTCGACCTCGCGGGCAACGTCAAGGTCATCGGGGGCGTGCTGTACCGCGCGGTGCCCACCGGTCTGGAACTCATCACCTATCCCGCGGCGAGCGAAAACGCCAAGTTCTCGGTGCAGGACGGGACCGTCCGTATCGGCGCGGAGGCGTTCGAAGAGGCGGACTCCCTTTCCATGATCGATATGCCCGTGAGCCTTCGCGCCATCGGCGACAAGGCGTTCTTCGGGTGCGACGGGCTGTCCATCGTCACGTTCAGAAGTCTGCACGCGCCCATCCTCGAAGAGCAGTACGACGAGGCGTACGCCGACGATTACGGCAACTGGCCCATCGGCTTCATCGGCACGCTCAGCTCGGGCGAGGAGGTGTACGGGCTCGGCATCTTCAAATTCGATATCTGGGGCGTCGATCAAACGGTGTTCTTCTACGGCGCCAACTTCAAGAATTATATCGGGCACGGCACGAGCGACATGGTGATGGTCGCGCCCAAGAACGGCGTAGGGTACGATTCCTATATCTATTCCTTCTACTTCCACTCCATTTTGGAGGGAGCTCCCGCGCCCGAGCAGGCGACGCTGGACGCCATCGCGGCGATCGACGCCCTGCCCGACACCGTCTCCCTCGAGGACGAGGCGCAGATCGCCGAGGCGCGCAGGTTGTATAACCTCATCGCCTCTCTCGAACAGCAGGCGCTCGTCACCAATTACAGCCGCCTCACCTCGGCGGAGAACCGCCTCGCCTTCCTCAAAGGGGAGGAGAAGCCGGCCGAACCCGAAGAGCCCGCGGAGGAGACCTCTCCCGAGCGCGTCTGGATCATCGTGCTCGCCGTCACGTCGGGCGTGCTTCTCGCCGCCGTCGCGGTGCTTGCGACCCTTCTCGCACTGAAGCGCCGCGCCCCGCATGCGCCCGAAGAGGGCGAAGAGAGCGAAGAGGGCGAAGCGCCCGAGGCGCAGGAGGGCGAAGTGACCGAGGCGCCCGAAGTTCCCGCGGAAGCCCCCGCACAGGCGGAGGAAGCGGGCGGGGAGACGGAAGTCCCGCAGGAAAAGGAGTAAGGCAAACGCATGAAAAAGAGGACCAAGCTCATCATCGGATTGGCATGCGCGCTGGGCGCGACGCTCGCGCTCGCGGGCTGTACCATCGCTGAAGCCCCCTACGATTCGCTCGCCAAGGAGGGCGCCAACGTACAGATCGTGTACGACCGCAACGGCGGCGTGTTCGCCGCGCTCGACAATTTCGATCTCGTGGACGTCTATAAGGGAGAGGACGTGGAGCGGGGGGTCCGCCTCCTCGCGCCCGGGGACTCCCGCCGCGGCACCATGGAGGCGCAGCGCACCTCCATTTCGCGGAGCGGGTACTTCTTCGCGGGCTGGTACCGCGTCCGCACGCCGCTCACGGACGGCGCGGGCAACGCCCTCGACGAGGACGGCGCGCCGTGCTCGCAGACGGGCAAGGCGCAGGCATACACATACGGCGGCAGATGGGATTTCGACGCCGAGCGGTGCGGCATGGACGACGTGACGCCCATCGAGGGGGAGAAGGACCGTTACAGCCTCACGCTGTATGCGGCATGGATTCCCAACTTCACCTATTCTTTCTATTGCGAAACGGAGGACGGATGGCAGGAGTATGCCACGGTGGAGATCAATCCCTCCGTCACCGAGTCCATCGACGTGCCCGTCTGGGACGACAATTCGGGAAGGCTCAACTATTCTCTGTTCCCCACGCGGGAGGGATATACCTTCGAGAAGGTGTTCGCGGATCCGCAGAAGGCGACCGAGCTCACCTCCGCCATCCCCCACACGGGCGAGGTGGACTATGCTACGGGGACGGGAGTGGGACGGGACGTCCCGCTCTACACGACGTGGCGCGCGGGCAATTGGTACAAGGTCTCCAAGGCGCAACAGCTCATCAACAACGCGAGCAGTACGGGGAGCTATGAACTGTTGGGCGACCTCGATTTCGAGGGACTTTCGTGGCCCTTCTCGGGCATGCAGTTCGGCGGGACCATCGAGGGCAACGGGCATGTGGTGCAGAACGTGACCGCCCGTCAGACCTCCTCCGACCAGCGGCAGTACGGCGGTCTGTTCGGGAGGATCCTCGCGGGGGCGAAGCTCACCGACGTCTCCTTCGAGAACGTCTCCTTCACGCTCTCGGCGGGGACCAACCGCACGGAGGGCTCCTACGGGCTGTTTGCGGGCGAGTTCTCCGAACAGGCGACCGTCGAAGGAGTCACCGTCACGGGAAATTTCTATGTGGGCAACGTGTTCGAAAACTACCGCGGCGCGGACAGTGCGTACATCGACGGCTATTCGGTGGGCGTCATCAGCGGCAATCTCTGGGACGGAGGCATCTCCGCCGAAGAGATCTCGGTGGAGGCGATCGAAGTGGACTATAAGTACGATATCTATGGCAACGCAGTCAAGGGCTATACCCGCGCGGTCAGCGTGGAGGCGGACGGATCGGTGCGCATCTCGGCGATCGATCCCGAGGCATAAACGGAAAAACAAAACGGAGGTTATCATATGAAAGCAGGAAAGAAACTCATGCGGGTCGCCGCGGTGACGCTCAGCGTCGCGCTCGGGTGCGGCACGCTCGGCATGATCACGGCGTGCGGCAATTCCACCGATACGCTCGTCATCATGACCGAGGAGCTCAACGGGCTCTTCAATCCCTTCTTCTCGACGACGGGGACCGACATGAGCGTAGTGGGGCAGACGCAGCTCTCCATGCTGTCCACCAACGGAGAGGGCGGCGTCGCCTTCGGCGACAGCGAGGCGGTCGTCGTCAAGGACTATGAATCCAAGCGGGTCGGAACGCAGACGGAGTACGATTTCGTCATCAAGAACGGCATCACCTTCTCGGACGGCGTGCCGCTCACGATGAACGACGTCATGTTCAGCATCTATGTCTATCTCGACCCCGCCTACACCGGTTCGACGACGATGTATTCCACCAAGATCGAGGGGTTGCAGGCATACCGCACCCAGCAGAGCAGTTCGGGCTCGGGCTCGGAAGAGGACGCCGCGCTCAACAACTCCGCGCTCGGCAGGGCGAACAACCGCATCCTCGAACTCGTCAACCTCTTCCAATCGACGGGCAGACAGGGCTCGGGCGCCAACGTCACCTACGAGGCGGACGAAGCCACGATGCGCGACGCCATCTCCCGCTATACCCCTTCGGCGGGCTATAAGCTCTCCATCGGCGAGGAGAGCATGAGCGACGAAGCCGCTCGCGAACAGCTCCTCGCGGACTACAACAAGACGCTCGAAGTGTTCCGCGAAGAGCTCGAGAACGACTTCAACGCCTCCAAGGATTCGTACACGGGCGCGCCCTATACCAACGTGGACTCCGACGGCGACGGCAAAGTGGAGGTCACCAACGATACGGGCGTGAAGTTCGACGAAGTGGTCTCCTTCATGTACACCGAAGGGTACGTCGAGCTCGAGTACTACAAGGATCCCGAGACCAACAAAGAGGATAAGAACAGAATCGTCAAGGTCACCAAGAACTACAATGCGAGCACCGTCGAGGTGTCCGATAAGGAGCAGGCGAGACAGAAGGCGATCGACTACGTGTACAACGACAACGTGACGAGCAAGTTCCATCTCATCCTCACGGGCTGGGCGACCGCCAACACCATGCTCACCGACTTCACCGCCAAGGCGAAGGACGTCATCCTGCACGACAGACTGCAAAACGGCGAGCTCGCCGTCAAGAACATCTCGGGCATCCAGTCGCTGGGGCACAACTCCTCGGAGACGCAGGTCACCGTGAACGGGCACGACTATAAGGTGGCGCGCGAACACAACGCGGACGGGACGCCCAAGAATGCGGACGAGTACGATGTGCTCCGCATCCGCATTGACGGGACCGACCCCAAAGCCATCTGGAACTTCGGCTTCTCCGTCGCGCCCTACCACTACTATTCCGATCCCGATAAATACCCCGTCGATCTCACCGCCAACCAATTCGGCGTGGAGTGGGCTTCCTTCGACTTCATGACCAAGGTCATACAGGGGAACAACTCGAACGGCGTGAGCAAGAACAAGGTGCCGCTCGGCGCAGGTCCCTACGTCGCCTCCGACGAGAAGGGGAGCGATTCGCCGACCGCCTCGGGCTTCAACAACTCCAACATCGTCTACTATAAGGCGAACGAGAGCTTCCTGCTCGGCGCGCCCAAGATCAAGAAGATGTGCTATCAGGTCGTCTCCTCCTCCAACGCGCTCAACCAGCTCGAGAAGGGCTCCGTGCACTTCGTCGAGCCGCAGTTCACCAAGGCGAACAGCGACCGCATCAACAACGAACTCAAAAAGAAGGGCTTCGACAGCGTCTCCACGTGGCAGCTCGGCTACGGCTACATCGGCATCAACGCGGGCAAGGTGCCCAGCCTTCCCCTCCGCAAGGCGATCATGTCTGCCATGAACATCAAGCTCGCCCTCGACTACTACGAGGCGGGCACGGTGGCGAACATCTCGTGGCCCATGTCCCTCGTGAGCTGGGCATACCCGAGAACGGCGGGCAACAAGCTCGACCCCGCGAACCCGCTCAAGAACGATCTCAAAGACAACGAGCACGCCTACACGATGTTCTCGGACGATGAGACCGCCAAGGCGCAGATCCGCGACTTCATGAGTCAGGCGAACGCCTCGCAGGGGGACAGCCGCCTCACCCTCCGCTTCACCATCGCGGGCTCCAACCTCACCGAGCACCCCTGCTACGCCGTGTTCAAGCACGCGGCAGACCTGCTCAACGAGTGCGGCTGGAACGTCGAAGTGTTGCCCGATACCAACGCGCTCATCAAGCTCTCCACCGGCTCCCTTGCCGTGTGGGCGGCGGCGTGGGGCTCCACCATCGACCCCGATATGTATCAGGTCTATCACAAGAACTCCACCGCGACCAGCGTCTATTCGTGGGGCTACCGCGAGATTCTGAACCAGCAGAGCAGGTATCACGAGGAGAACGAGATCCTGAACGTGCTCTCCCAGAAGATCGACGAAGCGCGCGAGACCGACGTGCAGAGCGAACGCGCCGACCTCTACAAGGAGGCGATGAAATGCGTCCTCGACCTCGCCGTGGAGCTTCCCGTCTATCAGAGACAGACGCTCTACGCCTACAACACCAAGGTCATCAACAAGGACACCCTTCCCAAGGAGATCAATTCGTACACCTCCCCGCTCGACAAGATCTGGGAGATCGAATTCGCCAAGTAACACGCAACCGCCGCTCTCCCGCTCCGCGGGGCGGGAGAGACATTTCCCACGGAGCAAACTATGCTGAAATATATCCTAAAACGCCTCGGGTTCGTCGTCATCATCCTGCTCGGCGTTTCCCTCATCATCTACGTGCTCGTGCGCTGCATGCCCGTCTCCTTCGTGGAGGCGAGGATCGCCGCGATCAATCAGGGCGGCGCGATGGTGGACGAGAACGCCATCAAGGCGATGTATGAGATGTACGGTCTCAGCGACAACAGCTTTGGCGGCATCCTCGCGGGGTACGGTAAGTGGTTGCTTGCGCTGTGCCGCTTCGACCTCGGGAGCAGCTTCAGCCAGCAGGCGCCCGTCGTGGAGGTCATCGCGGAGAACATGGGGGTCTCCTTCATGATCGCGTTCATCTCCATCATCTTCGAGTACCTCATCGCCATCCCGCTCGGCGTGACGGCGGCGACCCACCAATATTCCCTCCGCGACTATGTGGTCACCGTCCTCGTCATGATCGGGCTCTCGCTGCCGAGCTTCTTCTTCGGCAGGGTGTTGCAGAATCTGTTCTCGATGAAGCTGGGCTGGTTCCCCGTCTCGGGGCTCAAAGACCCCAACAGCAACAATTTCTTTTTGGATTATCTGTGGCACATCTCGCTGCCCATCTTCTGCACCATCTTCTTGGGGCTGGGCGGCACGATGCGCTATACGCGCGCCAACATGCTCGAAGTGCTCAATTCGGACTACATCCGCACCGCGCGCGCCAAGGGATTGAGCGAGAGCAAGGTCATCTACAAGCACGCCTTCCGCAACACGATGATTCCCATCGTCACGATGATGGCGGGCATCCTGCCCACCCTCTTCTCGGGCGCGATGATCACCGAGCAGGTGTTCGACCTGCCCGGCATCGGCAACGTGGCGTTGAAGGCGACGACGGCGGCGGACATCCCCTTCATCATGGGATACAACATGTTTTTGGCGCTTCTGAGCGTCATAGGGGTGCTCCTGTCCGACCTCATGTACGCGGTCGTCGATCCGCGCGTGAAACTGTATTGAGGAGGGCGGTATGGACGATAAAGAGATGAAAACAGAGTCCGAGCTCGACCTCGAAGAGGCGCGCCGCAATGCGGAAGAGGTGCGCGATTCCCTCCTCATGCTGGGCGACGTCCCGCGCGAAGAGGGCGCCGTCGCGGCGGCGCAGAGCGAGGAGAACGCGCTCGACAAGAACGTGCGGCTCCTCTCGCCCGCGCGCATGGTGCTCCGCCGCTTCTTCCGTTCCAAACTCAGCCTCATAGGGCTCGTGATGATCGTCGCGCTCATGGTATTCTCGTGGTTCGGTCCCCTCGTGTACCGCACGTGGGGGGAGATCGAGGAGGATACGTCGGGCAAGATCGAATATTCGCAGGCAGAACTCGTCACCGACGACGGCGTCACCTTCTATCAGGTGACCGAGACGGGGCGCATCGTCAATTCGCTCGCGCCTCCCGGACCCGAACACTTCCTCGGCTCGGATAAGTCGGGCATGGACGTGTTCACCCGCCTCATGTACGGCGGACGCATTTCGCTCTCCATCAGCTTCCTCGCGGTGTTCGCCGTCACCATCCTCGGCGTCATCTTCGGCGGCATCGCGGGCTACTTCGGGGGCGCCGTGGACAACGTGATCATGCGTATCTGCGATATCCTCATGTGTCTGCCCGGACTGCCCATCATGCTCATCATAGGCACGGTATTCGATTCATGGGGCATCGAATCGCAATACCGAATCTACTTACTGATGCTCTTTCTTACCTTCATCTCGTGGCCCGGCATCGCACGGCTCGTGCGGGGACAGATCCTGTATCTGAGGGAACAGGAGTACATGGTCGCCGCCGAGGCGATGGGCTTCTCCACGGGAAGAAAGATCTTCAAGCACCTCATCCCCAACGTCATGCCCCAGCTCATCGTCTCCATGACGCTCCAGCTCGGCAGCATGATCCTCTATGAGGCGACGCTCTCCTATCTCGGGCTCGGCGTGAAGGCGCCCTATGCCGCGTGGGGGACGATGATCAACGTCGTCACCGAGGACACCAACATCTTGGAGAACTACTTCAATGTGTGGGGGCCTCCCGGAATCTGCATCATCATCGCCGTGCTCGGGTTCAACTTCATCGGCGACGGCTTGCGCGACGCGCTCGACCCCAAAATGAAGAGGTGACGCATGAGCGAAAATACCCAAAAACCGAAGAGCAGGTATCTCAGCGGAAAGGAGATCCGCGCCATCGCCAAGGAGAACAACAAGGTGATGCGCGCCCTCGAAAAGAAGAAGCACAGAAAGGCGGCGGAATCCGAATTTCTGTCCCAAATGAAGGATGAGAAGAACATCCTCGAAGTGGAGGACCTGCATTCCTATTTCTTTACCGACCAAGGCGTGGTGAAGGCGGTCAACGGCGTCTCCTTCGAGATTCCGCAGGGCGCCACGGTGGGCGTCGTCGGCGAGAGCGGCTGCGGCAAGTCGGTCACCAGCATGTCCATCATGCGCCTCTTGCAGGGTCCGTACGGGCAGATCTGTTCGGGGAGCATCCGCTTCAAGTCCAACGACTTCAAGCGCGATGAAAAGGGGAAGCCCATCCCCATCTGGGAGCGCGACGAGCAGGGCATCGTCTATGAGCCCGTGCTCGACAAGAAGGGCGTCCAGAAGCTCGACCGCGACGGCAACCCCGTGCGCGTGCCCAAACAGCGTCGGGACGCATACGGCACCAAGCTCTTCGAGATGGAGGAGAAGGTGTTCGACATCGCTGAGATGCCCATCCGCGAGATGTACCGTCTGCGCGGGCGGCAGATCGCGATGATCTTTCAGGAGCCCATGACGTCGCTCAACCCCGTGCTCACCATCGGCAACCAGCTCGACGAGGTCACCTTCCTGCATTTCCCCGGTTCCACCAAGGAGGACGCCAAGCGCCGCTCCATCGAGATGCTCAACCTCGTCGGGATCGCGATGCCCGAGCGCGTGTATAAGTCCTATCCGCACGAGCTCTCGGGCGGCATGCGCCAGCGCGTGATGATCTCCATGGCGCTCGCGGGCGACCCGCGGCTCATCATCGCGGACGAGCCGACCACCGCCCTCGACGTGACCATTCAGGCGCAGATCCTCGACCTGTTGCGCGATCTGAAATCGCGCATCAACGGGTCCATTCTGCTCATCACGCACGACCTCGGCATCATCGCCGAGATGGCGGATTACGTCGTCGTCATGTATGCGGGGCGCATCATCGAGAAGGGGACCGCCTCGGAGATCTTCCATCATCCCATGCACCCCTATACCATCGGGTTGCAGAAGTCCAAGCCCACGATGGACACCGAGAAGGATTCCCTCTTCAACATCCCCGGCAACGTGCCCAATCCCATCGACATGCCGGACTACTGTTACTTCCGCGAGCGCTGCGCGGGCTGCGTATCGCGGTGCTTCGGCGACTATCCTCCCATGATACAGGTCAGCCCGACGCATTGGGTCGCTTGTCATCTGTACGATAAGGAGAATACAAAATGAGCGAAGAGAAGAAGAACGGCGAGACCGCTCCCGCGCCCTCCGCGGAGGAGCTCCGCGCGGCGAAGGAGGCGGAGAGAGCCGACCTCGCCGAGACGAAGCGCGTCATCCGCGAGCGCAAGCAGGAGATCGACGCGGCGTGTGCGGCGAAGATCGCGGAACTCAAAGCGAACGACGGGGGAGACCCCGCCGCTCTCCGCGCCGCCGTCGCGGCGGAGAAGAAGCGCGCGGCGAAGGAAAAGCGGCTCGTAGAGCTCACCACCATCTCCAAGACGGAGCAGGAGAAGCTCGCCGTCAACCGCGCCTGCGAGCGGGATGGGGTGTTCGACGGGTTCGACGACGAAGCCGAACTGCGCGACGAACGCCGCCGCCACGAGCTCGCCGCCATCGAGGACGAAACGGCGCCCGCCGACGCGGACGCGCTCCTCGAAGTGCGCCATTTGAAGATGTATTTCCCCATCGCCAAGACGATCACGGGCAAGGTCACGCAGTGGCTCCGCGCCGTGGACGACGTCTCCTTCAAGCTGAAGGCGGGCGAGACGCTCGGCATCGTGGGCGAGAGCGGATGCGGCAAGACGACGATGGGCAGGACGGTGCTCAAACTGTACAAGCCCACGGGCGGGCAGATCTTCTTCAAGGGGGAGGACATCGCGCCGTTCAAGCCGTCGCAGATGCGCCCCCTGCGCACCAAGATGCAGATCATCTTTCAGGATCCCTACTCCTCTCTGCCGCCGCGCAGTACGGTCGGCGGGATCCTCTCCGAACCCGTCCTCGTGCACAAGATCGCGCCCAAAGAGGAGGCGAAGGAATATGTGCTCGGCGTGATGGAAAAGTGCGGTCTGAGGGACTACTATTATGAGCGCTATCCCCACGAATTCTCGGGCGGACAGCGCCAGCGCATCTGCATCGCGCGCGCCCTCTCCGTGCGCCCCGAGCTCGTCATTTGCGACGAGCCCGTCTCCGCGCTCGACGTCTCCATACAGGCGCAGATCATCAACCTCCTCAAACAGTTGCAGGAGCAGATGGGGCTCACCTATATGTTCATCTCGCACGACCTCTCCGTCGTCAAGCACATCTCCGACCGCATCGGCGTCATGTACCTCGGCTCGATGGTGGAGTTCGGCGATAAGCACAGCATCTTCTCCAACCCCATGCACCCCTACACGCAGGCGCTCTTCTCGGCGGTGCCCAACCCCAATCCCGACGTGAAGATGAACCGCATCGTGCTCAAAGGGGACATCCCTTCCCCCGCCGATCCGCCGCGCGGCTGCAAGTTCAACACGCGGTGCCCCAAGGCGATGGAGATCTGCAAGCACGTCGCTCCCAAGTACCGCGAGTACGAAGAGGGGCATTTCGTCGCCTGCCATTGCTATCCGCAAGCCTGATGAAGCGCAAGAAGGACGCCGCGAAGGGGGAAGCGGCAGAGGAGCCCGCCCGCAAGAAGGAGCAGAAGATCGTCTATATCGACGACAATTCGACGGTCGCGGATATGTCCGGTCTGACGGGCGGCGTCACGCCGCAGAAGTCCACCTTCCGCGAGAAGATGCGCACCTATTTCGCGGTCGCGAAGAAGATGCTCATCCCCATGTTCGCGACGCTCGCCGCCTTTGCGATCGTCTATCTCATCTTTCTCGCCGCGGCGGGGAAGCTGTGAATCTCCTGCCGCCGCGTTGAAGCGGCGGAGCATGTGCCGCGCGGCTCTTTCCCCGACAGGTTGGGAGGGGAAGGAGGCGCGGTTTTTTGATTCCGCGGGCAGAAAATTTTCCCCGAACCGCCGTCAAAGCATTGTGTTTTTGCGAAGAAAATGGTATAATCGTTTGTACGATACGATTCGGAGGACAAGCTATGCTCAAAATCATCGTGGACGCGATGGGCGGGGACAACGCCCCCGCGGAGATCGTGAAGGGCGCCGTCGCGGCGCTCGAACAGAACAAGAATTTCAAGCTGGTGCTCACGGGGGACGAAAACCTCGTGGGGCACGAGCTGGTCAAATATCGCTACGACGCTTCGCGCGTGGAGCTCATCCACTGCACCGAAGTCATCACAAACGACGACATCCCCACGCAGGCGGTGCGGTCCAAGCGCGACAGCTCGCTCGTGGTGGGGCTCCGCATGCTCAAAGAGGATCCCGAGGCGGGCGGCTTGGTCTCGGCGGGCTCCACGGGCGCGGTGCTGACGGGCGGCGTCGTCCACATCGGGCGCATCAAGGGGGTGCTCCGCCCCGCGCTGTGCCCCGGCATCCCCAACGTGCGCGGCACGCGGACGCTCCTGTGCGACTGCGGCGCCAACGCCGAGTGCAAGCCCTCCTATCTCGCCCAATTCGGCGTGATGGCTACGGCGTACGCCAAGGCGGCGTTCGGCATGGAGGAGCCCCGCGTGGGACTTCTCACCAACGGCACCGAGGAACACAAGGGCGACCCGCTTCATCAGGAGGCGCACGCCCTGCTCCGCGAGACGAAGGGCATCAACTTCGTGGGCAACGTGGAGGGGCGCGACATCATGTACGGCGACGTGGACATCGTCGTCTCCGACGGCTTCTCGGGCAACATCGCCTTAAAGTCGGCGGAGGGGTGCGGAAAGACGGTCGCCTCCGTGCTCTCGCGGGAGTTCAAAAAATCGCTCGGGAGCAAGCTCGGCTACCTCTTCGCGCGCAGGCAGATCGCGGCGCTCAAAGATATGCTGGACTACGCGCGCTTGGGCGGCTCCGTCTTTTTGGGGCTCAGAAAGGTGGTCGTCAAGTGCCACGGCTCCTCCAAGGCGAAGAGCATCACGCCCGCCGTGTTGCAGGCGATCGACGCGCACGAGGGGAACCTCATCGGCGGCATCTCCTCCCTTCTCGCCGCAAACCTCGGAGCGGAAGAGGGTGAGTGAGCTCTGGACGGAGGAGCGGGCGCGGGCGGCGGAGGAGGCGATCGGCTACCGCTTCCGCGACAGGGCGCTCCTGAGGACCTGTTTCACGCACGCCACCTACGCCAACGAGCACGGCGGGGAGAGCAACGAGCGGCTGGAATTCCTCGGCGACGCGGTGTTGCAGCTCGCCGTCACGGAGGCGCTCTACGGGGCGAAGGCGTCCGACGAGGGCAAGCTCACCGAGCTGAGGAAACAGTTCGTCTCCAAACCCGCGCTCGAACGCGCCGAGGCGAGGTTAGGGCTCATGCGCTTCCTGCTCTATGCGGGCGGGGAGAGCAACGTGGGCGGCAAGACGGCGTCCAACCTCATGGAGGCGGTCATCGGGGGCGTGTACCTCGACGGCGGCTTCGGGGCGGCGCAGGAGCTCCTCGGGCGCTGTCTCGAAGAGATCGAGAGCGAAAACCATAAGACGCGTCTGCAAGAGTATGTGCAGGGGCGGATACAGGAGCTTCCCCGCTACGAGGTACAGGGCGTGCAGGGAAGATACGAATGCGTCGCGACGGCGCTCGGGAAGAGCGCGCGCGGCGAGGGAGAGAGCAAGAAGGCGGCGGAGACCGCCGCGGCGAAGGCGCTCCTGCGTCTGCTCGCGGGAGAGGAGAGAGGGTGAATTTCAAGGAAGTAAGGCTGGTCGGATTCAAGTCCTTTGCGGACGCGACCTCCATCAAATTCGACGACGGCGTGACCTGCATCGTCGGACCGAACGGCTGCGGCAAGAGCAACGTCGCGGACGCGGTGCGCTGGGTGCTCGGGGAGCAGTCCGCCAAGACGCTCCGCGGATCGACCATGCAGGACGTCATTTTCAGCGGCACGGAGACGCGCCGCCAGCTCTCCTATTGCGAAGTCACCCTCGTGTTCGATAACACCGACAAGATCTTCGACATCGAGTACGACGAGGTCGCCATGACCCGCCGTCTGTACCGCTCGGGCGAGAGCGAATACCTCATCAATCTGCAACCCTGCCTCCGCAGGGACATCGTCACCCTTTTGCACGGCGTCGGCATCGGCAAGGAGGGATACTCCATCATCGGACAGGGCAAGGTGGAACAGATCATCACCGCCAAACCCGAGGACCGCCGCGCCATCTTCGAAGAGGCGACGGGCGTCATCCGCTTCAAGTCGCAGAAGGAGGAGATCGAGCGCAAACTTGCGAACGCGCGGGACAACCTCACCGTGTTCGCCCAGCGCATGGACGAGGCGGAGAAACAGCTCCGTCCGCTCGGGCAGCAGGCGGAGACGGCGCGCAAGCACCGCGAATACAGCACCGAGCTCAAATATCAGGAAGTCAACTCCTATCTCGTGCGGAGCGACAGCTTCTCGCAGGAGACGGAGAAGTACCGCGCCGCCATAGCGGAGGAGGACGGCGAGCTCCAAGCGGTGGAGGAGCGCCTCGCCGCAGTGGACGTCGAGGAGGCGGAGGACAGGGCGCGCACCGCCGAGTCCGACGCGCGCCTCCGCTCCATCAACGAGAAGCTCCGTCTCTTCGAAGTGGACATGGAGCACAAGACGGGGGAAGGGAAGGTGCTCGCCGAGCGCATCCGCTCGTACCGCAGCCGCCTCAGCGCCGCCGCCGACAACGTGGAATATTCCCTCCGCAGGACGCAGGAGATCGACGGCATCGTGGAGGCAAGCGCCAAGCGCAGGGCGGAACGGGAGGCGCGCGCGGCGCAGATCGCCGAGGAGAGCGCGAAGCTCGTGGCGGACCTTCGGGACGCAGACGCCCGCGTGGAGGCGGAGGAGCGCCGCGAGAACGAGCGGCGGGAGAGCGAGCTCAGTTCGGTGGAAGGGCTTGCGGACGTGCGCGCCAACATGGGGAGCCTCTCCGCCCGCCGCGACGCCGTGCAGGACCGCATGGAGGAGGTGCGCGCCGCCATCCGCAAGGCGGCGGAGAGAAGGGAGGAGAGCGAGCGCCGCCTCGAAGCATACGTGAAGGAACGGGAGGAGTGCGAGCGCTTCCTCGACAAGAGACCCGAGCGCGAGGAGGAGCTGAACGCCGCCGTGGACGATCTCGCCCGCTCCGAGCAACAGCTCTCGGAGGAGATCGTCGGCTGTAATACCTCCATCCTCAATTTCACCAACAATCTCGAAATGTACCGCAATCTCAAAAACCGCTTCGACGGCTACCGGGATTCGGTGCGCCGCTTACAGCTCGATGCACGGCAGAACGCCGAGCTCGGCAAGCGCATCAAGGGCGCCATCGCGGACATCGTATCCACCGAGCGCAAATACGAAGTCGCGTTGGAGACGGCGTTCGGCACGTCGATGCAGTCCCTCGTCACGGCGACGCAGGACGACGCGGCATATCTCATCCGCTATCTCAAAGAGACGGGCGGCGGCATCGTCACCTTTTTGCCCGTCAACGGCATGCGCCCGCGCGGGGACAGCCGCGAGGCGGAGCGCGCCCTCTCCGAGGACGGCGCCGTCGGGCTCGCCGCCTCCCTCGTTACATACGACCCCTATTACGACAATGTGGTGCGCAACCTGCTCGGGAACACCCTCATCTGCGACGACCTCGAGAGCGCAAAGCGCATCCGAAACCGCTATCCCGAGGCGTTCCGCATCATCACGTTGGAGGGCGAAGTCATCGCCACCAACGGCGCCATGACGGGCGGGTCCCGCAGGAAGGACAGCGGCAACCTGCTCGCGGGGGAGCGGCACATCAAGGAGTGCGAAGAGGCGATCGAGCGCAAGCGCGCGATTCTCTCCAAGCTCAGCGCCGCGCTTTCCTCCCGCACGGAGGAATTGGAGGCGGCGCGCGCCGCCCGCGAGGAATTCCGCGTGAAGGTGCAGGAGGAGACGGCGCACTTTGCCGCCGTCTCGCAGAAGGAGCTCGCCGAGAAGGGGCTGCTCGCCTCGGCGCAGACGGACGAGCGGGAGTACACCGCGCTCCTCGACAAGCTCACCCGCACGGCAGACGATCTGCAAAGCGAGGTGCTCTCCTCCTCCGAGAACGAGGAGCTCCTCAACAAGATCCGCGCGGAGGCGGCGCAGGAGGCGCAGCTCCGCCAGATGGAGCTCGGACAGCTCCGCGAGCGGCGCGACAAGCTCGCCCGCGACTTACAGGCGCTCCGCGTGGAGGGCGCGGCGGCGGAATCCGCCCGCGTCGCCGACGAGGAGAATTGCAAGCGGCTCCTGCTCGAAAAGGAGTCCCTCCTTCAAAAGGTAGAGGAGGAGCGCGACAGCATCGCCAAGACGGAACAGATGATCGAACAGCTCCGCCGCGACGAGGAGAAGGTCGCGCTCACCGAGGAGGAACAGCACACCGTACAGGCGCTCCGCGCCCGCCTCGAGGACGAGGAGACTGCCAAGCGCGCCCTCGTCGCGCGGCAGAGCGAGATCGCGGAGGAGAAGCGCAAACTTCTCTCCCGCCAGATGGCGTGCAGTGAGAAAAAGCATGCCGCGGAGATCGAGATCTCCCGTCTCGAGACCACGCTGGACAACATGCGCCAGCGCCTCGAAGAGGCGTACGGGCTCACCTACGAGAGCGCGCAGGCGCTCCGCGACGGGGCGTACGACATCACCCAAGCCAACCAGACCATCAATTCCCTCCGCCACAAGATCGCGGCGCTCGGCGCGGTGAACTTCAACGCCGAGGAGGATTATGAGAATTTGCTCGCGCGCTACAACGAGATGCAGACGCAGCGGGAGGACCTTGAAAAGGGTATCGACGACCTATCGGGCGCCCTCAGCCGCTTGCGCGACGAGATGCAGAAGCAGTTCGACGACGGCTTCCGCGAGATCAACGAGAACTTTACGCACGTCTTTAAGGAGCTCTTCGGCGGCGGAAGGGCGGAGATGCAGCTCGACTACACCGATTGCGACGACCCGCTCAACGCGGGCGTGGAGATCATCGCCTGTCCGCCCGGCAAGAAGCTGACGAGGCTCTCCCTCCTCTCGGGCGGGGAACAGGCGTTCACCGCCATCGCCATCCTCTTCGCCATCCTCAAAAGCCGTCCCATGCCGTTCTGCATCCTCGACGAGATCGAGGCGGCGCTCGACGAGGCGAACGTGGACCGCTTCGCGAGATATTTGAAGAAATTTTCCAAGGACACGCAGTTCATCGTCATCACCCACAAGAAGCCCACCATGAATCGGGCGGATACGCTGTTCGGCGTCACGATGGAGGAGAAGGGCGTCAGCAAGATCGTCTCCGTCAAGCTCTCCGAGGTGGAGGCGCGCCTCGGGGGCGACACGGTCATGTAGCGCACGCGCATCCGCTCGGAGGAAGATATGGGACTGTTCGGCAAGATCAAAGACGCGCTCAGAAAGACCAAAGAGGGCGTGGCGCACAAGATGCGCCAGCTCTTCCTGAAAAATAAGCTCGGCAACGAATTTTACGACGAGCTCGAGGAGATCCTCATCTCCTCGGACGTCTCCGTCCGCACCGCGGAGGACGTGGTGGAGCAGGTGAAGGAGGAGGCGATCGGCAACAAAGTGCGCGACGAGGCGTTCGTCACCGACCTCCTCAAAGACATCCTCGAAGATACCCTCAACGAGGCGCCCGTCCCCGAGTTCCGCTACCCCGCGGTCATCATGTTCGTGGGCGTGAACGGCGTCGGCAAGACGACCACCATCGGCAAGGTCGCCAATTGGTTCGTCAAGCAGAAAAAGAGCGTCACGGTGGCGGCGGCGGATACCTTCCGTGCGGCGGCGATCGGTCAGCTCGAAATCTGGGCGGAACGCGCCAAAGTGCGCATCGTCAAGCACGAGGAGGGGAGCGACCCGTCTGCGGTCGTGTTCGACGCCGTCTCTTCGGCGCGCGCGCGGGGGACCGACGTCCTCCTCGTGGATACGGCGGGTCGTCTGCACGTCAAAGAGAATCTCATGAACGAGCTCAAAAAGATGGATAGGGTGGTGGCGCGGGAGTTCCCCGAGGCGCACTTCTATAAATTTTTGGTGCTCGACGCAACCACGGGGCAGAACGCCTATTCGCAGGCGAAGGTATTTCGCGACGCCGTCTCCATCGACGGAATCGTGCTCACCAAATTGGACGGCACGGCAAAGGGCGGCTTCGTGTTCTCGCTGTGCGGGGAGCTGAAAGTGCCCGTCGTGTTTGCGGGCGTGGGCGAAAAGATCGACGATCTGGAACGCTTCGACGCCGAAGAATTTGTAGAGGGATTCTTTTAAGAGCGTTTTATTTCGCGAAATTCTTTATCGAATAGCCACGCGCGATTTCATCGCGCGTGTTCTTATAATGCGGGCAAAGAATTTTGCGACGGAAATTGGCGGGGATGGGAAACGGGGTTTTATCTCTTTATCGCTTGCTCCGACAACAAGCGCGGACGAGCCGCGCAAATTGAGGCGCGCTCCGCAAAATGCGATTTTGCTACGCGCGACAAGAATTTGAATGGGAAGGCTCTCTCTAATGTCATGACCCGCGCACATTCTCTCAAATGTCATTTCGACCGAAGCGTAAGCGGAGTGGAGAAATCTCTACCGCATTAAAAATAAGGTAGAGATGCCTCGACTACGCTACTTCGCCTACGGCGCGTGCGCCGCTATGCGTCGGGCGGCATGACAGAGGAGAGCGGTAGAGATGTTTCGACTCGAGCGCCAACGTCCAACGGACGTGGGCGCTCGGCTCAACATGACAAAAGAAGCGGCTTTGCGCGTGCTGCCCTTGGACAATAAAGAACGTGCGGCGGGGAAAAACGAAAAAATTTTACAAAAATTTTTCCAAAAATGCTGTGGATAACTTGACAAACGGGGGGGGGTGCTATAATATGAAATGACAATATTTCACATGAGGTGAAGGAATGAAACGTAACCTTTTGACGGCGCTCCTGTGCCTCGCCTCGGCGTTCTGCCTCTGCCTCGGTATTACGGCGTGCGGCGGGGAGAGGGAGGAAAAGGGCGAGGACGGGCACACGCATGTCGCCGAAACGTTCAGCTCGGACGATAGTACGCATTGGAAGGTATGCACCGTCTGCGGAGAAGCGTTTGCAGAAAAGGAACACAATTACGATCAAGGAAACACCTGCAAGACCTGCGGGCACCAGCTTACGTTTATCTACTCTGAGAACGGAGAGGATGGCTATGCCATAATGGGCGGATGGCCCAACGCAAGGAATGCAACGGAACTCACCATTCCCGCCCGTTACAACGGAAAGCCGGTCACTGCGATTGGAAGTAGCGGACTTGAGAATTTTGGCTCTCTCGAAAGCATAGAGATTCCCGAAAGTGTGACCTCGATCGGAGTCCGGGGGCTTTATGGGTGCGACTCTCTCACGAGTATCAAGATTCCCGACAGCGTGGTCTCGATCGGAGAGAGTGCGTTCTCGAATTGCACATCTCTCGTAAGCATTGAGATTCCCGACAGCGTGACCTCGATTGAGAAAAGTACGTTCTCAAGTTGCGACTCTCTTACGAGTATCAAGATTCCCGATAGTGTAACCACGATCGGCGAAAGTGCGTTCTTTAATTGTACTTCTCTCACGAGTATCAAGATTCCCGACAGCGTGACCTCGATCGGTGATGGGGCGTTCTCGGATTGCTCCTCTCTTGCGAGCATAGAGATTCCCAATAGTGTGACTTCGATCGGAAAGAATGCGTTTGTGAATTGCTTCTCTCTCACGAGCATTGATATCCCCGACAGCGTGACCTCGATCGGGGAGCATGCGTTCTCTTTTTGCACCGCTCTCACGAGCATTGAGATTCCCGATAGTGTGACCTCGATCGGGAAGAATGCGTTTATGAATTGTACCGCGCTTACAAGCGTAATCGTTGAGAGTGGCTCGATCGGGGACTTCGCGTTCTTCGGGTGCGGCTCTCTTAAGAGCGTGACGATCGGGAAGGGCGTGGCTTCGATCGGAGGGAGTGCGTTCCGAGATTGCTCCTCTCTTTCGAGCGTTCATATTACCGACGTTGCGGCATGGTGTAAAATCGAGTTTGAAGATAATCCGCTTCAATATGCGCATCATCTCTATTTGGGAGAGACGGAAATCAAGGAGCTCGTCATTCCCGATGGAGTTACGGAAATCAAAGAAGACGCATTCTATAATTGTACTTCCCTCGCGAGCGTGAAAATTTCCGACAGCGTGACTTCGATCGGGGATAAGGCGTTCCATGAGTGCTCCTCTCTCACGAGCATAACGATCGGAAACGGCGTGACCTCGATCGGGAGCAGTGCGTTCTCGGGTTGCTATAAACTGATCGAAGTGTGGAATCATTCCGAACTTCCCCTTGAAGAAGGAAAAAGTTCCTATGGCTGTGTTGCCCTTTATGCGAAGGATGTCTATCAGGGAGACGAGCCGAGCAAGCAGATTGAGGAGGACGGATATCTCTTCTATGAGGACGGCGGGGAGAGCTATCTCCTCGGGTATCTCGGCGAGGAGACAGAGCTCACCCTTCCCCAGGTGAGCCCGAGCGGAAAGCGATATGCGATCTATCGATATGCTTTCAGTAATGACGATTTTCTCACGAGCATTGTCATTTCGAACGGCGTGACCTCGATCGGGGAGAGTGCGTTTTCGAATTGCACCTCGCTCACGGACGTAAGAATAGGGAGCGGAGTGACTTTAATTGAGCGGTATGCGTTCAATCAGTGTCCCTCGCTTATAAGCGTAACATTTGACCAGCCGAGCGGGTGGTTTATTGCCGAGTATCAATCGGCGACGAGCGGGACCGAGCTTTCAAGTGCGGTCCTGAGCAATCAAGCTACTGCCGTAAAATATTTAACAAACAATAGCTCCGATGGCGGATACGTCAGTTATTATTGGAAGCGGAAGTAAGAGGGGGGAATCCAATTTGTCATGTTGAGCCGAGTGCCCACGTCCAACGGACGTGGGCGCTCGAGTCGAAACATCTCTACCGCATTTTAACAAGGTAGAGATTTTTCGACTTCGTTCGCTTCGCTCACTTCGCTCAAAATGACAATAAAGAGAATGCTTCGCCTTACGGCTACTTCGCCTACGGCTCGTGCGCCGCTACGCGTCGGGCGGCATGACATTAAAGAAAGATAGCGATGCCTCGACTACGCTACTTCGCCTACGGCTCGTGCGCCGCTACGCGTCGGGCGGCATGACATTATAGAATGCTTCGCGCTTCGTCTACAACAGAAGCCTCGCGCGGGACGGCAGAGCAGAAGAGCGGGCGTTGGGAGGCGGGTGGCGGAAGAGGGAAAAGAGCAAAAATCTTTGCGAAAAATTTTCGTCTGTCAAGGAAAATTGCTTGACGGGCTCGCAAGTTTCTGTTATACTGTGAAGGAGTAAAGGGAAATTACCTGATGGGAGGGGGATATGCCGTTTTGCACGATCGCCGTGCCGGGGGAGAGCGCTCCCAAGAGGAAAGTCCGATATCTCCGTCTCTTCGACGTCTACGGTCCGCTCCTCACCGAGAGCCGCCGCGACATCTGCAATCTCTACTTTGTGTGCGATCTCTCCCTCTCCGAGATCGCCGAGCAGAAGGGAGTCACCAAGCAATCCGTCTCCGAAGCGCTCAAAACGAGCCGCGAACTGTTGGACTCCTTTGAGGAGCGGTTGCACGTCGTGCGCGACGATACCGAGTATTCCCTCGCCGTCTCGAACATGATGACGGACGTGACGCGGGCGCTGGAATCCTTCGCCCGTCGGCACCCTGAATTTTCCGAAGAAATGGGTTCGATCGCAGACATGGTATGCGTCGGCGAGCGCATAGACCCCGAAAAGGAGGAATAAATGGCGCTCTTTGCATCGCTCTCCGAGCGGCTCAATCACATTTTCAGTAAGCTCACCAAGCGCGGCAAGCTCACCGAGCTCGAGATACGGCAGGCAATGCGCGAGGTGCGCATCGCCCTCCTCGAGGCGGACGTCAATCTGAAAGTCGCGAAAAATTTCATTGCAGAGGTCTCCGAAAAGGCGGTGGGGCAGCAGGTGCTCGAGAGCCTCAATCCCGCCCAGCAGGTCATCAAGATCGTCAACGAAGAGCTCATCGCCCTGATGGGTTCGGGGAACGCCAAGCTCGAGGTCTCGCCCAAACTTCCCACCGTCATCATGATGTGCGGTCTGCAAGGCGCGGGCAAGACGACGATGTGCGCCAAGCTCGCCGTCCAGCTCAAAAAGCAGGGGAAGAAGCCCCTGCTCGTCGCGTGCGACATCTACCGTCCCGCCGCGATCGACCAGCTCAAAGTCGTGGGCGCGAAGGCGGGGGCGGAGGTGTTCGAAAAGGGCACGCAGGCGCCCGCCAAGACGGCGAAGCAGGCGGTGGAATATGCGCGGAAGATGGGGTACGACACCGTCGTCATCGACACGGCGGGGCGGCTCCACATCGACGAGAAACTCATGCAGGAGCTCGAAGAGATCGAGCGCGAGGTGGACGTCACCGAGATTCTTCTCACGGTGGACGCCATGACGGGGCAGGACGCCGTGAACGTTGCGGAGACCTTCAACGCGCGCCTCGGCGTGACGGGCGTCATCCTCACCAAGCTGGACGGCGACACGCGCGGCGGCGCATGCCTCAGCATCAAGGCGGTGACGGGCAAGCCTATAAAGTTCATCGGCGTGGGCGAGAAGATCACCGATCTGGAACCCTTCTATCCCGACCGCATGGCGAGCCGCATCCTCGGCATGGGAGACGTGCTCTCCCTCATCGAGAAGGCGCAGGAGGCGGTGACCGAACAGCAGGCGAGGGAGATGGAGCGCAAGATGCGGGAGAACTCCTTCACGCTCACCGACTATCTCACCCAATTCGAGACGCTCAAACGCATGGGCGGGGCGGGCGCGCTCGTGAACATGCTCCCCGGGGCGGGCAAGCTCAAACTCAAAGAAAGCGATCTCGACGAGAAGAAGGTGGAACGGGTGCGCGCCATCATCCTCTCCATGACACCCAAGGAGCGCGACAACCCGCAGATCGTCAACTCCTCGCGGAAGAGGAGAATCGCGCTCGGCTCGGGCACGACGGTGCAGGAGATCAACCAGCTGTTGAAGCAGTTCGAACAGACGAAGCTCCTCATGAAGCAGATGAAGGGCGGAAGAGGAAGGATGCGGTTGCCCTTCTGAGGGCGGTCAAATCGATAAAAAAATTCAAAAATACATTCGGAGGTAACAAGCAATGGTCAAAATGAGATTGGTGAGAATGGGCGACAAGAAGTCCCCCGTGTACCGCATCGTCGTGGTGGACGCACGCAAAGCCGCCACGGGCGAGTACATCGAGAAGATCGGCTTCTACGATCCCAAGTCCGAACCCGTCACGCTCACGGTGGACGCGGAGAAGGCGAGAGATTGGCTCGCAAAGGGCGTTCAGCCCACCGAGACGGTGAGGAACCTTCTCGTTCGCGCGGGCGCCATCGAGAAGCCCGCGAAGCTCAGCCCCGCCAAGACCAAGACGAAGAAAAAGAAGTGATTTCGGATTCGCAGTAGGGAGGTCGAAGGATGCTGGAACTCATTAAATACGTCGTCGGACAGTTCGCCGAGGACAAGGAGCACATCGAGTATCGCGTGGAGGAGACGGAGAGCGAGATCACCGTCACCGTCCTCCTCTCGGATTCCGACATGGGGAAGGTCATCGGCAAGCAGGGGAAGATCGCCAAGGCGCTCCGCACCCTCGTGCGCGCCGCCACCCCGCGCGATAGCAAGAAGTACAACGTGGAGATCAAAGAGCGCGAAGCGTAACGGCTTTTGCGCGAGGAACATTTTGCGGAAAAAGTTTCGCGAAATTCTTCATCGAATAGACACGCGCGGCGTAAGTATGCCGCGCGTGTTCTTATAATGCGGGCAAAGAATTTCGCGACAGAAAGGGGCTTGTCTGGGAAACTTATTTTGGGGCTCTCTGTCGCTTGCACAGACAACAAGCGCGGACGAGCCGCGCAAATTGGGGCGCGCTCCGCAAAATGCGATTTTGCTACGCGCGAGGGAAGTTTAATAGAAAGGCGCTTCTATTATGTCATGTTGCCCGACGCGTAGCGGCGCACGAGCGCGAAGCGCGAAGTAGCCGAGGCGAAGCCGCTTCTTTTTGTCATGTTGAGCGGAGGCGTAGCCGAAGTCGAAACATCTCTACCATACTAAAAACAAGGTAGAGATTTTTCGACTTTGTTCGCTTCGCTCACTCCGCTCAAAATGACAAAAGAGCGTATGCGCGGGGCAGCATGACATTATTATAGAATGCTCCGCTACTTTGTCTACAGCTCGTGCCGCGCTTGGTCTACAATAGAAGCCTCGGGCGGGTCATGACAAAAAGCGGCTATGCTTTACTACTTCGCCTTACGGCTTGTGCCGTGCGGCGAGGCGGTATAGCCCTCTGTGCGGTCAACATGGCAAGGGAAGGGCGCGCGTTGTGCCGCCGCAGTGGGAGGGGTGCCCCGTCCTGCATATGTGCCGCCGCGCATACGGCGCTTCCTTCCCTCATGGGCGCGGGCGCACATCCTTGTGCCGCCGCATGGGAGCGGGCGCGCATATGCGTCCCGCGCCATGGGTGTCTACATCGTCACGGAGAGGCAGACGGGGAAGTGGTCGCTCAGCCCTTGGTTGTCCCAGACCACGGGGTCGCGTCTGGGGAATCGCAGAAACGCGTTGTTGGCGAGGAAGTAATCGAACTCCGACCAGACGGCGTCCGTGTACGGGCTGGAAGCGTGCGTGGGGCGATTCGCAAAGAGGATGGTATCGTGGTTGTTCCGATTGTAATATGCGCTGTGGTCGTTGGGGCAGATGACAGTATTCGTGGCGTTGGCGGGCGTCAGGTTGAAGTCGCCCGCAAGGAGGACGTCGCCCGCGCGTCGGATCTGTTGCCAAGCCGTGCGTAATTGGTCAGCGGCATTCGCCCCGGGGGAAGTGTGGATGTTCGCGATGCAAAGATTCCCTCTCTTCACATAGAGGATGGGGCGCATTTGGACGGGAGGCTGTATGATGTTGACGGCGAACATGTTTGCAGGACAGACGATCGCCATGCCGCACCGAAGATTTTTCGCCTCCCGCCAATAGGCGTATAGGCTGTATCTCTCGTTCGGGCGAGAAGCGAGACAAAAATGGCGGGTTAGGAGAGCGCCGTTCTGCGGTGCATCGAATCCGTAGCAGTTGGGCGCGCCGATCTCCTGCAGACAGAGCACGAAGTTTCCGCTCACGTAACCTAAGAGAGTTTCGAGCTTCTGCCACGGATCGACGGAATCGAATTTGTTGCGGCGCAGGGCGCCCTGCATGTTCCATGTGACGATATTCCAATCCATTCAATTCTCCTTATGCCAATACGGCTTCCTCTCGAAGCCGACATGGTAGACGATATATTGGGAGACGATCTGATGTTCCCCGATGTTGAGGAGGAAGAAATTCTTCTCCTGCGCCACCAACCTGCCGCCGCGGGCGAGCGCCTCGTTGAGACGCTTCGTCTGGGCGGCGATGGCGCCCTCGTCGGGGAGCTTTTCCGCATCCTTGTTGCCGACGGGATAGCGGATGATGTATTTGAGATCGCTCAGCGAATATGCCATCGCTTAGCTCTCTTGGGTGACGGCGGAGGGAGCGACGGCGCTCGCGAGGATGTCGAGCATGCGCATGAGTCCCTCGGGCGTCTTTTGCTGGCTCGCCTCCACCTCGACGTGATATTTCGCCGAGTTGTCGCTGCTGCGCGTGTTGCTCTCGTGACAGGAGACGGAGCCCTTGATGGACACGTTCATCGCGAAGGGTCCGATCTTCAATCCCGCCGAGCCCGCGACGGAGGTGTCCTGATCGCGCTTGGACTCCGAGCTGGTCGAAGAGCGCACCTCCATGTCGAAGGTGATCTGCACCTTTTCGATGGAGAGGGCGGGGATGTTGACGATGGCAAGAAGGGGGACGTTCATATCCACCTTTTCACTGCCCATCTTTGTCTCGTCCCCGCTCGCCGCGGTGCGGGAGAACGAGAAGTTTGCGGTCCGCACCTTCCGTACGCCGTTCTCCACCGCTTCGAGTCCCACTTCTTCGATGAAGTTGAGGGTGGAGTGCGCGAGCATCGTCTGCGCCTCGCACGCCGCCTTGAGGGGACCGCCGATGAGAGCCGCCATGTCCAGCCCGCTGAATTGGTTGGAGATGGATACCAGATCCGCCATAGTTGTACCTCCTTATTACGGTAAGATTTTTATCATTTCATCGCGGATGCGCAAAAACCCTTCGGGCGCTTCCTCCGCGAGAAATTTCAGGGTGATGTTGGCATAGCTGTCGTTCCCGCCCCGTCGGCGGAAGGTGGGGATATAGCCGATGCGCTCCCCCGCGTCCGCGTTCGCCGCCATGCCGTTGGACGCGGCGGGCTCGCTGAGACGGACCTTCCCCGAGAGCTTTACTTTGAAGTCGATCGTGATCTCGTTGAGTTTGAGGGAGGAGACGGGGATGAGGCAGAGCACGGGGACGTCGAGCTCCCGATATTCCGCCGAACCGTCCTCGTTGAAGGCGGGACAGCGGATGGAAATGGTCTTGGGGGTGCCGTCCTCCTCGAACAGGTCGCGCATGGAGCGGAGATGCTGTTGTTCCGCCATGCGGTTGACGGAGAGGAACGCCTCCTGTATAGAGGAAATGAGCCCGTCGAAGCTCTCTACTTTTGCCATATCGTCCTCCTTTTCTCTATCGTAGCACACATCAGCCTGTTTCCGTAAAAGGAAACAGGCTGATGTGGAACATCAGCCTGCCTGTCAACTGTTTTTGCAAAAATTTCCGAAAAAATTTTCCGCCCCCTTTTGAGGGGCGGAAGTTTGTCATACGAGATAGGCGGGGTCTGGCGCGGCTTCGTCGAGCGCGGCGCGCTGCGCCTCATAGCCGGGTTTGCCGAGGAGGGCGAAGGTCGCCTTCTTGCCCGCCTCCACGCCGGGCTGGTTGAAGGTATCGATGTTGAACATCGCGCCCGCGTACGCCGTTTGCAGTTCGAAGAGATAGAGGAGCTGTCCCAGCGTAAATTCGTTCAGGACGGGGAGGTGGATGGTGTAGTTGAGCCGACCCGCCTTGGTGAGCGCATACGCTGTCGCCTTGTTCTCCGCGCGGATGAGCTCCTCCATCGTATGCCCGCCGAGGAAGCTCACGTCGGGGATGCTCTCGCATCCGTGGGGGATGGGGGTCTTTTCCTTATACGAGCCGACGGAGAGGAAGGTGACGATCTTGTCGAAGGGACCCTCGGTGTACAGCTGGACCTGCGAGTGCTGGTCGGTCACGCCGAGCGCCTTGACGGGCGTCTGCCCCACGTTGCAGGGTTCGCCCGAAAGGGTCACGTTCTTGCCGAGGCTCTCCGCCCAGAGCTGTGCGTACCAATCGGACACATAGCGCAGGTTGTCGGAATAGGGCATGAGCACGCCGATGTTCTTGCCGTTCTTCATGGAGATGTATTGGATGGTCGCGGCGAGAAGGGCAGGGTTCTTGCGGTAGTCCGAGGCGCGGCACAGCTTATCCATATAAGCGGCTCCCTTCAAGAGCAGTTTGATGTCGATGCCGAGCACCGCCGCGGGGAGCAGCCCCACGGGGCAGAGTTCGGAGAATCTCCCGCCCACGCCGTCGGGGAGGACGTACCGCTTCACGCCGCCGAGCTCGTCGGAGATCTTCACGAGGTTCCCGCGCTTCTCGTCGGTGGTGAACACCACGTTCTCGCGGATGTTCACGCCCGCCTTCTTCAAGAGATCGGAAATGATGAGGTATTGCGCCATCGTCTCGCTCGTCGCGCCCGACTTGGAGATGACGTTGAAGCAGGTCTTGCGGACGTCGATGACGTCGAGGAGCTCCTTCATGCGCACGGGGTCCACGTTGTCCTCCACGAAGAAGCGGGGACCCTTCCGCTTGGACTTGGGAAGGTCGTTATAGTGCAGATGGCAGAGCGCGTTGAACGCCATGGTGGGACCGAGCGCGGAGCCGCCGATGCCGAGCACGACGAAGGCGTCGAACTTGCGGCGGATGAGCTTTGCCGTTTCGAGGATGTCCGCCACGATCTCGCTTTGGTTATAGGGCAGTTCGGTCCAGCCCATGAAGAGCTCGTCCTTGCCGCGGTTGGCGCTCACATAGGCGTGTGCCTCCCTGGCGAGCTTCTTGTGCGCCTCGAAGGTGCGTTCGGAGATTCCCTTGTCCTTGAGGTATTTGTCGGTCACGTTGGTGTAGTCCACCTGCACGCGCCAATTTTTGCGCAATTCTTCGGTCAGTTTCATAATTTCCTCCGTTGGCACATCGTGCCGTTTCACATTGTAACACATTTCGCGGGCAAAGGCAACCCCTGCACGGACTTTTTCCGAATTTTTTTATCCCCGCGCGGAGGCGGCGCAGGCGGACCGTCTGCGGCGGAAGAGACGGCGGAAGAGGACGCGGAGATCGGAGAGCCGCAAGAGCTGGATGGCGGCGAGCTCCGCGGCGCCCGCCGCGAGGAAGGCGGCGGCGAGGGCGGCGCGGTAGTCGAGGAAGGGCATGAGCGCGTCCCGCACGACCGCCCCCGCGAAGAAGGCAATGAGCATCATGACGGCGAGGCGGGCGAAGTAGCTCCCCGAGCGGAGCCGTCCCGTCCGCTTTTTGAGGAGGACGAGCGAGCAGACGGCGGTCACGCAGTAGTCGCACGCCATGCCCACAAGGAGCGCCCCGCTGCCGAGATAGGGGGGGAGGAACCACACGCAGAGCAGCATGCTCGCGGCGCCGAGGAGGAAGAAGGCGAGGGTGTAGCGCTCGCAGCCGAGGGAGTTGAGGATGCTCGTGGAGATCATCGTCACGCTCATGGGGAGGAGGATGAGGGCGCTCGCGGCGATGAGCTTGCCGCTCTCGGCGTTGGAGTAGAGAAAGACTCCCACCCCCTCGCCGCAGGCGGCGAAGAAGGGGACGAGACAGCCCGCGATGAGGAGGGTCGCGTTGAGCGCCTTCTTCACGAGTTCGGAGAGCTGTTCCCTGTCTCCCCTGTAATAGCATTCGGAGAGCTCGGGGACGAGCACGAGCGCGATGGAGCTGATGAGCGAGCAGGGGATCATGAGCACGGGCATCACCATGCCGCCCACCACGCCGTATTCGCTCATGGCGCGGGAGGAGGAGACGCCCGCCTGCATCAGCCGCATGGGGAAAATCACCGAGATGGCGGAGTTCACGAGGGAGGAGGAGGTGCGCATCGCTGTCACGGGCAGGGAGGAGCGCAGGAGCGGACCTATCTCCCGTTTCGGGGAGCGGAGCCGCCCGCCCTTCAGGAAGAAGTAGAACGCCGCGGCGGAGAAGGAGGCGAGGTAGGAGACGAGCACGGCGACTGCGGCGGCGTTCACGTCGGCAAGGTCGCAGGAGAAGAACACGAGGAGGCAGACGCCCACCGCGATCATCACGATCTCCTCGATGAGCTCGATGAGAGAGTAGGCGAAGAAGCGCTTGTTCCCCCAGAAGCACCCGCGGATGATGGCGTACACCGAGGTGAAGGAGAGCCCGAAGAGGAAGATATAGAAGAGGTCGGCACAGCGGGGGTCGGAGAAGATGGAGGAGAAGGGCTTGCGGAGCACGAAGAGGAGGAGGGTGATGGGCAAGCTGAAACAGAGGGAGATGAGCATGGCGGCGGTGGTCGCCGCCTGTTCGCCCCGCGCGTCCCCGTGCGCGCGGTGCTTGGCGATGGTGCGCGAGAGGGTGATGGGCAGTCCGCTCGAACAGACGGTGAGGAACACGGCGAACACGCTGAGCGCGACCTGATACACGCCCAGCCCTTCGGGACCGAGGGTGCGGGAGAGGATGATGCGGTAGAGGAAGCCGAGGCAATGTTCGAAGGCGGCGAAGAGCGTCACGACGGCGGCTGTCTTATATAAATTCATGGAATTATTGTATTCGCCGCCGTCACCGCATTATGAACGCGCGCATAGGATAGGAGCGTGAAACTTTCTCTTTTGCGCCCTGCGCGCTATCGGTTGAAGCGGGGACAGACCATCTCAGAGGCGGCGGAGACGTTCGGCGTGACCCCCCGCGCCCTCGCCCTCGCCTGTCCGTCCGGAGGGGACGCCGCGGGATGCGTGCTCCTCGTCCCGCCCCCCGCGGGCGATCTTTACAGGGTGCGGGGCGGGGAGAGCAAGACTCTCCTGTGCGGCTCGCCCGAGGCGTTCGAGAAAAAGAACGGGACGCGCCATCTCTATATCGGGCAGACGGTGTACTTATAGGCACCGCCGCCGCGCTCTCCCGCATACAATGCAGTAAACCGAGATACGGTTGTTTTACGGAGGTATCCTATGTCGTTTTTTTCCAATTTTTCTTCGGACCGCTGCCCCGGGACCATTTCGGGCAACCCGTTGAACGGTCTGTGCGAAAAGGTGTGCATCCAGGCGGAAAAAATTTTTGACGCGGGCATCATTCAGACCCGTCTCGAAAACTATACCGCCGTTCCCGAGAACTTCGTGCCCGCCGCGCCTACATATCCCCTCACCTTCATCAGCGCGCGCTCCACCTCGTCCGTCGGCACCGTCTCCGCGCTCAACGTGGAGCGGCAGGCGGAGGGCTGCTGTGCCCGCGTACAGGCGACCGTCACCGTCCCCATCGAGATCGTGTATGTGGACGCGAACGGCGTCGAGGGCAAGGCGACGAGCTCCGTCGTTCTCACGGAGGACGTCCTCATGTACGTTCCCGCGCCGTCCGTCATCCCCTTCACGGTCACCGCGGTCGCGTCCTGCGTCTCGCCCGAGGGCACCTTCGACGCCGCGACGGGCACGTTCACGATCAGCGCCTGCCTCACCTGTATCCTCAAAGTGGCGATGCAGGTGGAGCTCCTCGTCCCCAGCTACGGCTATTGCGCCATCCCGCCCGCGCAGGAGTATTCGCAGGAGGTCTGCTCGGGCTTCTTCGAACTTCCCCTCTACCCGCAGGGCAGGGCGTGCAGCAAGAAATGACGGTCCCAAGCAGGAACGGACAAAAAAAGACAGATGCGGAGAAAGAGATTTTCTCCGCATCTGTCGTTCCTTGTTCTATTATTCCGCCGCGTGTGCGGGATCGCCTGAGACGGTGATAAAATCGGTGTACGTCACGAAGCCCGCCTTGGCGCCCTTCGGCTTTTTGACGTGCCGCAGCGCGCAGCAGTCCACGGGGATGCGGTCGCCGTGCCCGTCCGAGAAGCGGGCGCAGACGGCGGCGGCGAAGGAGACGACGGAATCGGGCGGGCGCCTGCCCTCCGTGCGGATGAGCACATGGCAGGAGTGGAGCCCCCGCGCATGGAGCCACAGATCGTCGGGCGCGCCGCTCCGCACGAGGGCGTCGTTTTGCAGGTTGTTCCGCCCCGCGAGGATGCGGAAGCCCTCCCGCTCATACACGCGGAAGGGGATGGGGACTTTCTTCCCGCGGCGGACCTCCTTCGGCTGTCTCAGGATGCCCGCCTCGGTGAGCTCCTCCTCCGCGGAGCGCAGGTCGTCGGTGCATTCCGCTCCGCCGAGAGCGGTCTCCACGCTCGCGAGATAGTCGAGCTCGGCGTGCGCCGCCTCCTCCTGCGGGGCGAGCGCTTCGAGGGTGCGCTTCTGCTTGCGGTACCGCTTGAAATAGCTCTGCGCGTTCTCCGACGGGGAGAGGAGGGGATCGAGCGCGATGCGGACGAGCCCGCCCGCCTCGTCAAAGTAGTCGGGGAGCTCGCACGACGTCATGCCCTTCCCGAGCGCGTACAGCGAGGCGGTGAGGAGCTCCCCCTTCTTGCGGAGGGTGTCGCAGTCCGCGCATTCCCGCTGTTTTTCCGCGATCTGCGCGAGGCGCTTCTCCTGCTTCTTGCGGGCGGCGCGCACGGCGGAGAACAGCCGTTGCGCCCTCCCGTCGAACGCCTTTTTCTTCCGCCTCGCGCCATAGAAGTAGGTCTGTGCGGCGGCGAGGGTGGGGAAGGGACGGGCTCCCTCTACGGGGACGGCGAAGAAGTCGATCGGCTTCCCGTCCCGTTCGAGCACGCAGGGGTACGTCTCTTCGGAGAAGAGGAAGCGCTGCGCGGCGCCGACGGGGTCGTCCCCCGTGAGGGCGGCGGCGAGGGAACGCGCCGTGCAGGGGGCGAGTCCCGAGAGCCGCGTGAAGAGATAATCTCCCAAGTCGTCCCGTCCCGCCGCTCCCGCGAGCACCGCGCTAAGCGCCTCCCCGTCGGCGGGGTTCGCCTTGTCCTGCGGGGCGGGCAGCACATAGGGGAGTCCGGGGAACACGGCGCGCTTGCGGACGTCGTCGAGGGGGGTGGTCTTGAGGGCGCCGAGGACGGAGCCGTCCTCCACGAGCACGAGATTGGAGTACTTGCCCATGACTTCGAGATAGAGTTCGCGCTCCTTGGAGGAGAAGTCGGAGCGGCACAGAAGGCGCAAGCGGAGCACCCGTTCGAAGCCGACGAGTTCCGCGCCGAGGATCTCGGCTCCCGCGACGTGCTTTCTCAGGAGCATGCAAAAATTGGGGGCGACGGGGAGATTCTCCTCGCTTTCGAGAAAATATGCGCCGCAATCGGAGGCATTTGCGTTGAGAAGCAGTTTCAACGTCTGTCTTTTGGTGTATATAGAGAGGGAGACCTCGTCGCGCGAAGGCTGTTCGATCTTGTTCACGCGCCCGCCGCGGAGCGTCTCGTCGAGCTCGCGGGCGATGTGGCGCAGGGTGAAGGCGTCCTGTGGCATATGTTCCTCGCAGTGTTTTCCCCCGTATTATAGCGGAAAAACCGAAAATTGTAAAGAAAAACGCTTTCCTTTTGCCACGCATTATGGTAAAATATAGCAGGTAAAAAAGCAAATAAACATCAGGAGACGATTATGAAATACGAAGTTACCCCCGAGCAGAAGAGCGCCGTGAAGATCCGGATGACGTTCACCGCCGAAGAATGGGCGGCGGCGATCGACAGAGCGTACCGCGAGACGCGGCACAAGTACGCCGTGAACGGCTTCCGCAAGGGCAAGGCGCCCAAGTACATCATCGAGACCTTCTACGGCAAGGGCGTATTCTATGAGGACGCGCTCAACATCCTCTTCTCGGACAACTATCCCACCGTGCTCGAAAGCGAGAAGGAGGCGTTCACGCCCGTGGGCGATCCCTCGGTGTCGCTCGGCGAGGACTTCTCGGAGATCAACGTGGTGCTCGTCGCGACGACGCCCGTAAAGCCCGACGTCACGATCGGTCAATACAAGGGTATAAAAATCCCCTGCTTTGAATATACTGTTACGGACGCCGACGTGGACAAGGAGATCGAAGGCGCGCTCGAACGCGTCGCCGAGAGCGTGGAGGTGACCGACCGTCCCGCCCAAATGAAGGACGTCGCCAACATCGACTTCACGGGAAAGGTGGACGGCGAGGAGTTCGAGGGCGGCTCGGCGAAGGGGTTCGACCTGACGCTCGGCTCGGGGCAGTTCATCCCCGGGTTCGAGGAGAAGGTGGTCGGCATGACCGTCGGCGAGACGCGCGACATCGACGTCGTGTTCCCCGACGACTATCAGGCGGAGGCGCTCAAAGGCAAGCCCGCCGTGTTCACGGTGACCCTCCATAAGCTCACGGGGAAGAAGCTCCCCGAGCTGGATGAAGAATTCGCCAAGAAGATGGGTTCGGGCAGCGTGGAGGAGTACCGCGCCAAGGTGCGCGAGCGCCTCGAAGCGAACGCCGCGACCCGCTCCCGCAACGAGACGGAGAATTCCATCCTCACCGAAATAGCCAAGACGGCTTCGGCGGAACTTCCCGACGTGATGGTGGAGGCGCAGGAAGATCAGGCGCTCCGCCGTCTCGAATACAACCTCATGTATCAGGGCGTCAAGATGGACGACTACCTCTCCTATATCGGGACCACCCGCGACGAGTACAAGAAGAACTTCGAGGAGGAGGCGCGCCGCACGGTGATGAACCAGCTCGTGATGGAGAAGATCATCGCCCTCGAGTCCATCTCGGCGACGGAGGAGGAGATCTCGGCGAGAATCGCCGAACAGGCGAAGAGCGTGGGGAAGGAGCCCGAGGCGTACGAAAAGACGATGGACCCCCGCCAGCGCGATTACATCGAGGCGGACATCAAGGTAGTCAAGCTCTTCGACTTCCTCAAAGCGAACAACGAAATGGTGAGAGCGGAGGAGAATGTATGAACAAGAACGTCCTCATCCCCTATGTGGTGGAGCGCACCTCCGGCGGGGAGCGGAGCTATGACCTCTATTCCCGTCTCCTCGAGGACCGCATCATCTTTTTGAGCGGGGAGATCGACGACGCGACGGCGAACACCGTCGTGGCACAGCTCATCTATCTCGAGGGGAAAGACCCCGCGAAGGACGTGAGCCTCTACATCAACAGCCCGGGCGGGTCGGTCACGGCGGGCATGGCGATCTACGATACGATGAACTACATCAAGTGCGATGTTTCCACCATCTGCATCGGGCTCGCCGCCTCGATGGGCGCCTTCCTCTTGGCGGCGGGCGCGCGGGGCAAGCGGTATGCGCTCAAAAACAGCGAGATCATGATCCACCAGCCTCTCGGCGGGGCGCAGGGTCAGGCGAGCGACATCAAGATTCAGGCGGAGCACATCCTCCGCATCAAGGAGAAGATGACCCGCATCCTCGCGGAGAACACGGGCAAACCCTTCGAGACCGTCGCGCGCGATACCGATCGCGATAACTACCTCACCGCGGACGAGGCGCTCTCTTACGGGCTCATCGACCGCGTATTCGTGAGACGATAAAACGGAGAAGATATGACGACAAAGTACGAACCGCGCTGTTCCTTCTGCGGGAAGGAAAAGGCAAAGACGAAGAAGCTCGTGGCAGGACCGGACGGCATCTTCATCTGCGATGAATGTATCGAGCTCTGCCGCGACATGATGGCAAAGACTCCCTCCGGCAACGTGGAGGAGGTCGAACTCAAAAAGCCCGCGGAGATCAAGCGCGAGCTCGACGAGTACATCATCGGGCAAGACAAGGCGAAGCGCGTCCTGTCCGTTGCCGTGTACAATCATTATAAGCGCATCAACGCCATCGCGCGGGGCGACGACGACGGCGTGGAGATCGAGAAGAGCAACATCCTCCTGCTCGGACCCACGGGGAGCGGCAAGACCCTCCTCGCGCGCACGCTCGCAAAGATTCTGAACGTGCCCTTCGCCACGAGCGACGCCACCACGCTCACCGAGGCGGGTTATGTGGGCGAGGACGTGGAGAACATCCTCTTGAAGCTCATCCAGAATGCCGATTACGACATCGAGCGCGCCCAGCGCGGGATCATCTATATCGACGAGATCGACAAGATCGCCCGCAAGGGGGAGAACGTGTCCATCACGCGCGACGTCTCGGGCGAGGGCGTCCAGCAGGCGCTCCTCAAGATCATCGAGAGCACCGTTGCCAACGTGCCCCCGCAGGGCGGCAGGAAGCACCCCCAGCAGGACTGCATGCGCATCGACACGACCAACATCCTGTTCATCTGCGGCGGCGCCTTCGTGGGCTTGGATAAGATCGTGGGCGCACGGAAGGACGATTCGGGGCTCGGCTTCGGCGGCAAGGTGCGCCTCGGCGAACACGAGGTGGACTACACCCTTCTCGACGAGGTGAAGCCGCAGGACCTCACCAAGTTCGGGCTCATTCCCGAGTTCGTGGGGCGCGTGCCCATCGTGGTGAGCTTGCAGGCGCTCGACGAGAACGCCCTCGTGAGCATCCTCACCCGCCCGCGGAACGCCATCATCAAGCAGTACCAGAAGCTCGTGGGGCTGGACGGCGTGAAGCTGACCGTGGAGGACGCCGCCGTCCGCGAGATCGCAAATACCGCGATCCGCCTCAAAACGGGCGCGCGCGGGCTCCGCACCATCATCGAGGGCATCATGACCGACGTCATGTTCGACATTCCCACCGAGAAGAACGTGGAGGAAGTCATCATCACGCGCGATTGCGTGGCGTCGGGCGCGAAACCCACCCTCGTCTATAAAAAGACCGCATGACCATGTTTTCTGCATAACGTTCCGCGAAATTTTTGATGGAACGGACGCGCAAGTAGAGTATGAACGGGCGCGGCGCAACGAAAGTTGCGCCGCGCCCTTTTCCTCTTTCTTTTATTGTCATTCCCCGCCCGCACGTTCACGTTCCATTTACCGAAACATTTCTTCTATTGTCATTTTGCCCCGCGCGCGCATTCTTTTGTTCTTCTAAGCGCGGCACAAGCCGTAGGCGAAGTAGCGGAGGCGCAGCCGAAGTCGAAAAATCTCTACTTCATAATAAGGTAGAGATGCCTCGACAGGCTCGGCATGACAGAAGAGAGCGGTAGAGATGCCTCGACAAGCTCGGCATGACCTTTGAGAGCATGCGCACCGCTCGCCCCTCCATTCTAAATGACTCGCGCGGAGCAAAATCGCATTTTGCGGAGCGCGCCCCAATTTGCGCGGCTCGTCCGCGCTTGTTGCTTGTGC
>CANPXX010000005.1 GCA_947587085.1 uncultured Clostridia bacterium
TTCTAACTGTTATCCCCCTGACATGGGCAGGTTGCTCACGTGTTACTCACCCGTCCGCCACTAACGTATTGCTACGTCCGTTCGACTTGCATGTGTTAAGCACGCCGCCAGCGTTCATCCTGAGCCAGAATCAAACTCTTAAGTTCAATTGTTTAGAATCGGCGCGGCTAACGCGCCGACGGCTCTAACGAAATCGTTATTCTTTGCTGACTTTGCTTTTGAGTACTACTAAGTTCTCAAAAAAATTGACAGAAACTGTTCTTGCATACTATAAATAGTGTTACAAAAAATCGTTTCTTTCTTATTCGATTTTTAATCTGCGAAAACCGAACCACAGTTCGGGCTTCCCCTCGCGGAGGTAGCTTGTCTATTGTATCACATATGGCTTTGCTTTGTCAAGCGATTTCGGGTAAATTTTTCGGAATATTTTCATATTCTATAAATTTCCGCCGATCGCTCTCCTCCCTCGGACAGCTTGTTCATTCTATCATATCCATTTTGCAAAGTCAACTGTTTTTCACGACTTTTTTTCCGAATTTTTTCTTTTTTTCGGAAAAGTTTTGTCGAACTTTTTCGACCCCAACAGGTTGTGTTTTGCCTTGCATTATGCTACAATAGAACTGCTTTTATACGGCATTCGGAGGAAATATGTTCTCGTTTACGGAAAAAACTTATAAGATCTTTCGCATCGTTTTTTGCGTGCTCGCCTGCCTTTGCGTCGCCGCGACGGTGGTGATCGGCGCCCTCTTCGGCTTTTTGTGGGCGCTCGTCTGCATCGCGGGCGCCTGCGTGTTCGGCATTCTGATGATGCTCTCGAAGGGACGTTCGGAGCCCAAGCCCCCCGCCTCCCCCGATTTCATGAATACGGACGAGGAGAACGAGGCGATCCGGCGGGCACAGCCCCCGCACGACGGACCGCAGGACGGTTCGGACCAATGAAGCGCCGCCGGGATCTCCCGGCGGTTTTTTGGGGGGGAAATGTCATTTCGACCGCAGCGCAGCGGAGCGGAGAAATCTTTTCCTTATTATAATAATGTAGAGATGTTTCGACTCGAGCGCCCGCATCTGTGTGATGCGGGCGCTCGGCTACTTCGCGGCGTTGCCGCTCGTGCCGCCCTTCGGCAAATAGAACGTGCGGGCGGGGCAACATGACATAAGAGAGAGCCTTCCTATTCTTATTGACTCGCGCGGAGCAAAATCGCATTTTGCGGAGCGCGCCCCAATTTGCGCGGCTCGTCCGCGCTTGTTGCTTGTGCAAGCGACAGAGAGCCCTAAACCTGTTTCCCGTCCCCGCCAATTTCCGTCGCGAAATTCTTTGCCCTTATTATAAGAACACGCGCGATGAAATCGCGCGTGTCTATTCTATGAAGAATTTCGCGAAACTAAAAGACTTTCCGCAATCCCTTTATATCCTGTTCGTGCTGTTCATGTGAAGCGCCATGCCGCTCGTTCTGCCCATGGCGGTGATGGTGAGCCCCGCCGCGTTCTGCGAGTCCAGCCACGCGGGCATGATGACGCCGAGATACTCATCGCCGCCCGTCTCGATGGAGATATAGCGGCTGCCGTAGGTGCGCCATTTCCCAATGTAGGAGCCGTCCATGGTGCCGTCGGGGTGGAGCACCACGCGCTTCGCCTCCACCGTGGAGGCGCCCTGCGTGAAGAGCAGAATCTCGAACTTCCCCGCCGAGATATTGAGAAGCTCGTCCGCGGTGACTTCCTGCAATTCCTCGCCCGCATAGCGGTTGGCGTTCATCACGGGCCAGCCGTCGGAGTTGAGATCGTACTGCGACAAAAACAGATAGTGGAAGTTATTGGAGCGGCTGAGTCCCTTCTCGATGAAGTAATTGGTGCGGCAATGGTAGGAGATGAGGTTGACCCCGCGCGAGGTGGTGAACATGTCGTTATGCCCGGGGCAGAAGAAGTCCGCCGCCGCGCCCTCCCAGCGGAAGGAACCGAGCATCTTGTTCCCCGTTCCGATGTCGGTCGAGCAGACGAGTTGGTTCCCGTTCACGTCCACATACGGACCTTCGGGGCGCTCGCTCCTGCCGCAACGCATGTTGTACACCGACGAGAGCGACCCGTACGAGCACATCAGATAATAGTAATTCTTCTTGACCCACTTGCCCTTTTCGAGCACGGGAACGCCCTCATGGTAATGGATGACGCCCCCCTCCATCGACCCGCTCGCGAGATGGGTGCCGTAATAGCGGGAAAAATCCGCCCTGCCCGCCGCAAAGTCGGCATAGGTGAGCCCGTCCTTCCGAAGCCCCGTCGCGGGGTCGAGTTCGATGAGATAGAGCCCCAACCCGTACGAGCCGTACACGAGGAAGGAGCGCCCTTCGGCGGTGAAGAATTGCGGGTCGATGGCGTTCGGCGTGCGCCAGCCCGCGGGGGAACGCACGATGAGCCCCACGCATTGGAAATCGCCCGTGGGAGAATCCGCCTTCGCGAGCCCGATGCACGACTTGGAGCCGCCGAAATAGCCCGTCAGACAGAAATACAGCCAGAATTTGCCGTCGGTGCCGCGGACGCAGTGGGGCGCCCAGAACGCCATGGAGCCGTCCGTGCGGGTGCACACGCCGTACCCGACTTCATGCGCGGAGGTCACGCACCAATCGTACGCCTGTTGCAGGTTGCCGAATTTGCCCTTGCCCTCCCCGCGCTTGTAGAATGGCGCCGAGCCCTCCAGCTTGAAAGCGGTGCCGTAATATTCCCAATGGAGGAGGTCGTTGCTCACGCGGATCTGATATCCGCTCGGCGCGCCGAAGGTATCGGTGGAATAGGCGTAAAACATGCCGTCCCATTCGAGGAGGGAGGGGTCGTGCGCACAGCCCTCCTGCCACGCGGTGTAGTCGGAAAGGCGCATCGTCAACGCATTGAAGTGCGGATTTTTGGGATATCGAAGTGCCATATCAGCCTCCTTTGTTCTATTATACCGCTTTTGCGGAAGGTTTTCAAGACTGTTTGAAAAAAATCTTGGGAATCTTTGCAGGAGCACACGGTTTCTGTGAATTCCCCACAGCGGACCGCATAGACCAAAAGCGCGAAGCGAACGAAGTCGAAAAATCTCCTCCTTATTATAATGCGGTAGAGATTTCTCCACTCCGCTTACGCTTCGGTCGAAATGACATTTGAGAGAATGTGCGCGGGTCATGACATAAAGGGAATGCGCCGCGCGGCGCAAACGCGCAATTCCAATAATGTCATGCTGAGCCTGTCGAAGCATCTCTACCTTGTTATCGAGTAGAGATGTTTCGACTCGCGAGACCACGTCCAGCGGACGTGGGCTCGCGGCTACTTCGCGGCGTTGCCGCTCGTGCCGCCCTTCGGCAAATAGAACGTACGCGCGGGTCATGACAAATTGAAATGCGCCGCGCGTGGATATTCGATGAAGAATTTCGCGAAATGTGCCGATGAAGAATTCCGCGAAAATAAATGTTCGGCGCAAAAAAAGACGGAGCGTGTAGCTCCGTCTTTTTTTGCGTTTTGTGCGGTTACTCCTTGGAACCCGTGAGCATCAACGAGCCGATGATCAGCTTCTGGAAGCAAGCGAACAGGATCATGACGGGGATGATGCAGAGCACCGAAGCCGCGATGTTGGGGCCTTGGTTCTCGCCCAACTTGGTGCTGACGATGAACATTGCGTGCGGCAAGTTGATCGCCTCCGACTGGCTCGGGATCATGATGAACGAACCCATGTAGTTGTTCCAGCAGCCCATGAAGGACAGAAGTCCCTGCGCCATGATGGCGGGCATTGCAAGGGGCAGGATGAACTGGCAGAAGATTCTGAAGTATCCCGCGCCGTCGATCTTCGCCGCCTCGATGATGGAGGTGGGCAGACCGAACAGGAACTGACGGATGAAGAACGCCGTCATGATGGAACCGAACATGCCGGGGATGATGAGGACGAGCCCGTTTTCCTGCCAATTCAGATCGGAGTACATGACGTACTGCGTGATCATGACGGAAGGTCCGGGGATCATGACCGCCGCGAGCAGGAAGAAGAACACCGCGTTCCTGCCGATCCACTGGATCTTCGCGAAGGAGAAGGCAGCGGAAGCGGAGGTGATGACGCCGACCACGACGGGTACGATGGAGTAGATGAGGTTATTGAGCACCGCTCTCCAATATGTGAGGTACACGCCGTTGGAAGGAATGAGCGCCTGGTTGAAGAAGTACTGATAGTTGTAGAAGAGGCTACGGCCATCCCCTGCAGGCGTTCTCTCGGGCCACCAGATGAGGGTGTAGAGAAGCGAGGAGTCCGCGCCCTCGGTGGAGGTCAACGAACCTGCGAGCATCCACCAGAAGGGATAGACCATGATGAAGGCGCCGAACAGGAGCACGAGGTAGGTCGCGATGTCCTGCACGAGCTTTGCGCGCTGTTTGCTGGCGCGGTGCGTCCTGGTCGAAAATCCGAAGAAGGCGACGAACGCGCCCCACGCATAGCGGAGGGAGGAATACTGTTGCTTCTCCTCGGCTTCTGCCTCGGGAGCGACAACAATCTCTTCATTCAAAACGTTTTCGTTTTCCATGATTTTCCCTCCTTAATCCTTATTGCGCGAGTCGAGCCAGAACTGGAACAGCGTGAGCACGAAGATGATGAGTGCGAGGAAGATGCCGTATGCGGCGCCTTGCCCGAACTGCTTGCGGTTGACGCCGTAGCGGTAGATGAGCGCGACGTACCCGGAAGTTGTCATGAACCCGTCTGCCGCCTGTGAGGTGGACATGAGGAGTTCGGGTTCCGCGTAGATCTGCAAGCCGCCGATCACGGACGTGACGATGTTGTAGAAGATGACGGGGTAGAGGTCGGGCATGGTGACCTTCCAGAAGATCTGCCAGCCGTTCGCGCCATCGATCTGTGCGGCTTCTTTCGTCGCCGCGTTCACGCCGGAGAGACCTGCGACATAGAGGATGATGGTACCGCCGAGCCCCTTCCAAACGGACATGACGATGATGACGCATTTGGTGATGATGCCCTGGCACCAATACGGATCTTCATAGAACTCGCCCTTGAGGTCGGGGTTGTCAAGAAGCGCCTTCCATGTCTTGCCCGGGTCGGGCGCCTTCGCCATCCACAAAAATCCGTCGGAGTTGCCCTGCGTGAAATCTGTAAGTCCCAAAATCTCGTTGATGACGCCCTTTTCCTTGAAGAGGATCTTGAACGTGAACACGATGGCGATGGAGCTCGCAACGCAGGGGAGGTAGTAGAGGACGCGGAAGAGGTTCCCGCCCCTTATATCGCGGCTCATGCAGACCGCGAAGAACATCGAAAGAATCATACCGATCGGGATACCGATCATGTAGAATACCGTGTTGAATAGGTATCTCCACATCTCGACGGTTGCAAACCTTGAATACAACTGGCTGGTAGAAGCCTTGAAGGTGAACAGCTCTTTATACCAGATGAACGGGCCCTGCTTCGGATCGATGAGCGTGCCCATCTTGGCGACTGCCTCCATGAGGGGCATAGACGTACCTGTGCCGTTGTAGGTGGTAAAGGAAAGCAAGAACGCGAGAATAAACGCGACGTAAACGAACCAAACCGTACCGATGATGAGCGGGACGCAGAAGATCCAGCCCCAGAGGTTATCCTGTAACTTCTGTTGGTTGATGGGCTTTCTCTTTTTGACCTGCGGGGCAGCCTCTAAGGCGACCGCATCTTCGGCAGGATTCAATACCGCTTCTGCGGCAACGGACTCGGCTACGCTTGTAGTGACTTCCTGTTCCATTGAGTCTCCTCCTTGAGATCATATTTCTCTCGGCTTCGGGGACCCTCCCCCCGCGAGGGGGGAGTTCCCGTCTGCCTTCGGTAAGATCGCGGCTGCGATCAGTTGTTCGCGATCTCCTCGTTCTTGATCGAGGTCTCGAGATCCTGCTGCACCTTCTCCGCCACATAGAAGCAGAAGAATGCAGGGGTCTGATACGTCTTCAATTCGGAGTCCGGCGTGTTGATGTCGGAGGTGACGATCGAAGCGAGCGTCTGGTTTCCTTGGAGCGGCAGCTGGTTGCGGTAAGCGAGACCCGCGCCGTCACGCATGGAGATGTCGTTGATCCAGCCGGTCTCCCACGTGTACATCGCGCAGTCGCGGACGGCGTTGACGCCGTACTGCATACGAAGCTGCATGTCGCGGTCCGCATAGGTGTAGGTCGTCATCTTGAGGACCTTCATCGCGGAAGCACGGAAGGACATATCGGACATCGTGAGCGCGCCGCCGTCGCCTGCAAGAGGCAGGTTGGCGAACTGGGAGTCCCAACGAAGAGGAACGTCCTTCATGGCGCCGCCGTCGGACGCATCCGGATACTTGTAGCCGGTGATGACGCCGTTCGGATACTTCTCGTTCATCCACGCCTGCACCGTCTTGGTACGGTCGGCACTGCCGATCTGCGCCGCGGTGTTGAGCGCTTCGACGACGCTAAAGTATGCCTTCCAGATCGCCTTCGCTTCTGCCACGCCCGCCGCATTCTCGACGAGGTCGCCGTTTGCGTTACGGGTGTAGTAAGGAGTGGTCGCAAAGCCTTCGGGCGTGATCATATCGGAGAACGCGCCGTCCGTCACATAGTTCTTGCCGCCCGCTTCGGAGGAGGTATCGTTCTGATAGTTGAGGAAGTCAACGCACTGGCTCTTGAAGTTGGGAAGCTGCGCGCCGCCGAGAAGGAGGTCGTGCTGCGACTGGGTCTGTGCCGAGAGCGCCATGATGAGGGAAGCGGCGCCCTGCAGCTTCCAAGCCGCCTCGGGCGAAGCCGCCGCCTGCGTCTCGACCTGCTTGTTGAGAGCGAAGCCGACGGAGTCCATACGGGCGCCCCACTTATCCTGACGTTCCATCAGGTTGGCGATGATCTCATCTTCGGAGTAGATCTTGTTCTCGCCATAGGTGTGCATCTTGTAGTAGCCGTCTTTGACGCTGGAATAGAGCGCGTACTTCTCGCCGACGGGGATGGGCACGGAGCGGTATTCGCAGAAGGTGTCGCCGTTCTCATAGTAGAGCGGGGACTCGTTCTTCGTCTTGCTGTCCCACGTACCTGCGCCATAGAAGATGGCGGCGCCGTTGCGGAACAGAGCCCAGCCGTTACGGTCGTCCTTCACGGCATCCTTGACGCGGGTGTTGCCCGAGATGCAGTTCCAGTCGGAACCGTATGCCTGGAAGGCGCCGAACGTCTCGATGAAGCGCTCGGAGTTGACGCCGTATTCCACATCGACCTCTTCGATCTCGCCGTTGAGGCGGAGCTTGGGCACCTTCTCGGTGTAGGTACCGCCCTTCTGGTCCTTGGCAAGACCAAGACGGCCGCTCGCGGTGATGTCAAGCCCCTTGAAGTCGTACTCGTTTGCCGAGATGGTAGCGTCCGCTTCCATCTCTCCCTTGAGGGTGGCGTTGATGGCGACGTCGGAATTGAGGTTGATGAAGTTCGCGTCGTTGCCCGCAAGCCAAGGAAGGAGATAGAGCGTGGGGTTGGGAGCGCCCTCGTACTGCTCGTTCGCGAACACCTGCTCGGGCGAGCCGTTCACGATGTAGCAGCCGCTGGTCCCCTTGAGCGCCTTCGCAAGCGTGGGATCGTTTGCAGAGACCGTCCCGTTCGCTTGGACATAGCCGTATTCGGGCGCGTCCTGAATCGCGCTGAAGTTGAAGGTGTTGCAGAAGTAGGTGACCGCCCAGGACAGCGCGCTGTACTCGGCGTAGGTGAGGACGACGTGCCCGATGGTCGTATCATAGGGCGCGTTCGCATCGTAGTTGGCGCCGCCCGCGCGGTATGCCGCCGGCGTAGCGAAGGTGTCGCCGGGGAAGCCGGGGATGGTGACGACGTAGCCCTGCCCTCTCGTGTACTCGTTCACCGCCTTCGCGACGGGGTCGCCGCCGTTCAAAGCGCTCTGATAGTCGGGGAAGGCATAGAAGTTGTACGGTCTGTAACGGGTGGGAACGCCGGGATTGATGAGCGGCGCGGGCTGACCCTCCGTCGCGTGCATCGCGATCTTTTCGCCCGTGTAGGGATTGGTGATCTTATAATCGCCCGTCCGCGCATAGGTGACGACGTTCTCGTCATTGGCGCCGCCCTTGTAGGTGTTATTTGAGGGATTGTCGCAAAGACCCTTTACTTCGCGGGGCTGGTTCGCGGGAATCGTCATGTAGGCGAGCTTGAGCGCGTCGGTGAAATAGCGTGCGTTGAAGCCCATGGAGAAGTTGGAATAGTCCTTGGGCAGACCGTACACACCGACCTGCGTGGGAGACGTCTTATCGACGGTATAGAAGCCGACATTGTCTTTGGACTCAATCTTGTTGCCGTTCTCGAGCGTGTCGTTCACGTCATAGAAGCGGATGGAGTCGCCGAGGGAGTAGTGCTCGCTGTCGGTCGTGTAGCCATAGAAGGCGAGAACGTCGGGCCAGATGTCCTTGATGTTCTGCACGTTCTCCTCGTATTCGTCGCCCTCGGACGCCTTGATGAAGGACGTGAGGTCCATGATACGCTTGTTTTTCACCCACGTCTTGACGGAGCGAGGCTGGACATAGATGATATCCGCCGCCTTATTCCGCAAGAAGTTTCTGTCGAGCTGGGTGAAGTAGGTGTCGCGGTCCGCCTCGTTGGTGAAGGTGACCTTGACGGACTGACCCTCGGGAATTTCACCCGCCGCACGGAGCTTCGCCGTGTACTCCTCTGCCCAACGGTTGCAGATCGCAGTGTTGGTAGCAGCGTCGGTAACATCGCAGAAAATGCTGACCGTCAGCTCATAGGTGCCGCTGCCCTTGCTGCCGCCGCAACCCGCCAAAGCGAATGCGGTGCCGCAAGCCATCACGGCGGAAAGAGCGACGAGTGAAACATTTCTGACAAGTTTACTCTTCTTCATTCCTTATACCTCATAAAATAGATTTTTGTACGCCGACCGCCCGCAGGACGCCTCCGTTTGCCCGCTCCTCGCGCGTTTGGGGGATACGCGAGGGAGCAAGCTCCCTTCTTCGGCCTTCGGACGGATATGACTTCATTGAAATCGTCCCCGATATGAAAAAACATTCGTGTATTTTCCCTGTTGCCCTCCTTCCCCGCGGAAAAGAGTGCGCGAAAAAAAATCAACGAATGTCCGTCATACCATGACTTTCCCCCTGTCGTCACTTTGTACTGTTACAATGATAGCACACACGATTGCGTTTGTCAATGTTCTTTTGAAAATTTTTTTGTGAAATCTTCATCTTTTTTCCATATTTTTTTGGGCGATTTCACCAAAAAACCCTCTTCTTCCCCCTTTTGCGGCAGTTCGGACGGGCAAAATTTTCCATATCTTCCGTTCTCTTTTGCGCCGCACGCCATATCTTGGGCAAAAGCCGCGCTCGGCGCGCCCTCTTCCTTCCCCGAAAAAAATCAGGTCTCGGGCGTCCTCGAAAAATAAAAATACGTCGAATCCTCGCCGTCGGGGCGCATCCCCGCCCCGAGGAGGGTGGCGCGCGAACGCTCGTTCTCGCGGAAACACTTCGCCTCGACGCGCTCTAAATTGAGTTTCAGAAAGGCGAAATCGGTATAGGCGCGCACCGCCTCCCGCGCATAGCCCTTTCCCTCCGCCTCGGGCAGAAGGCGCACGCCGATCTCCGCCTCCGCGCCGTAGCCGAAGCGGTGCAGGGTGACTTCCCCCGCGAGTCTTCCCTCCGCATAGATGCCGAGCGGCATCTCCCGCTTCTCGTGGAAATCCTCGCGCGCGCACCGCAGAAACCACTTCGCGGACGGCTTGCGGGCGCTCTTGCGGTCGCTCCGCCAATCGTATCCCCAATAGCGGTTGCGCACGGGGTCGCAGGCGAGCCGCGCGTATTCCTCCGCGTCGGCATCCCGCACGGGGGAAAGCACCAGCCGCTCGCTCCGCACGGCGGGGAGGGCGGAGAGGACGTCGATCGCCCGCTTGGGCGTGACGTTGAATTTGGAGACGAGCTCGCAGGGATTGTATTGCAGTTTGGACTTCCTCAGTCCCGCGTCGCCCGCGTCGTCCATGCGGTTGAGATATTCCACCCCCTCCCCGCAGAAGGCGCGCGCGAACTGCTGTGCGAGGAAGGGATAGGCGCCCTCGTATTCGCGGAGCGCCTTCTCCACGTGCACCACCACCATGTCGCCGCACCGCTCCCCCGCCGAGAAGCCGACGATCTTCCCGCCCGCCGTGAGCACCCCCGCAAAGAGCCCGAAGCGGTCGAGATGGGGAAGAAGTGCGTACACCTCGCCCATCTCCTCCTCGGCGAGGTAGGTGTTCTTCCTGCGCTGGATCCCCTCATATTCGTGCAGAAAGTCGGCGATGCGCCCTTCGTCCGCGCTCCCCACCCGCTCGAACGTCCAATCGGGATACAGCTTCCCGAACTTGTGCACATGGTTGCGCTGTCCCGCGAACTTCTTCCCGGGATAGGCGATGAAATCCTCCGCGCGGTAGAGATAGTCCCGCCAGCGGCGGTTGTCGGTGATGAGCGCCTCCCCGTACCGCCCCGCGAGCGCGCCCAAACGGCTCGCGGGGACGTTGGTGAAGTGCAGACGTTCGCCGTCGCGGCAGTGCGCCTCCACGGCACGGATCGCCGCCCGCTCCTCCTCCGCGTCCCCCGTGAGGGAAAGGGGGTAATGAAAGTAATATTTGCCCGCATACAGTTCGCGAAGAATCAGACAGTTCTCCGCGAACGCGTACTCGATATGGAGAGAATCGTACCACATGAAGCAGAAGGCGAGCGAAAAGTCGCCGATGTGCAGGCGCTGTGCCGCGAAGTAGGGCGCGAGCGCCTCCTGCCCCGTCTTGTCGAGAGGATAAAATTTCATATGCCGCCGAACCGGCGTCTCCTTTTATTTCCTTATACTATATAATGTCTTGCGGTACGGCGCTCATGCGCCGAAGAAGTTTTGAAGGACCGAAGGCAAAGCCCCCGGTCCCTCCGTAAGGACGGTCATTCCATGCGGTCGAGGATGTCGAGCAATTCGGAGATGCGGTCGAGATCGTCGCGCGTGTAATAATCGATATAGATTCTGCCCTTCTTGTCCGTCCCGATGAGGGAGACCTTCGTCTTGAAGGTGTTCCGCATCCGCTCCACGAAGTGTTTGAGCTCGGCGTTGGCGAGCGCGTTGCGCCGTTCCTTCTCCTTCGCGAGCACTTCGGGCGGGTTGAGATGCTGTTTGACGGCGCGCTCCATCTCGCGCACCGACCACCCGCTCTTCACGCACTCCGCGGCGAGCTCCGCCTGTTGCGCGCGCGGCACGGGGACGAGCGTCCTCGCGTGCCCCGAAGAGAGCTTCCCCTCGCGCACGAGCGCGATGACCTCCTCGGAGAGGGATAGAAGGCGGAGCGTGTTGGCGATGGCGGGACGGGACTTCCCGAGCCGCTCGGCGAGCACCTCCTGCGTGAGATCGTATTCCTCCATCAGTTTCTTCATCCCGTACGCCGCCTCGATGGGGTTGAGGTCCTCGCGCTGGAGGTTCTCGATGAGGGAGATCTCCTGTATCTCCCGCTCGCCGAGTTCCTTCACGACGACGGGGACGCGCTCCAAGCCCGCGCGCTGGGCGGCGCGGTATCTGCGCTCGCCCGCGATGATCATGTAGGTGCCGTCCGCATTCTTGTTGACGACGAGGGGAACGATGACGCCGTGCTCGCGGATGGAGTTCGTGAGGTCGTTCATCGCGTTCTCGTCGAACGCCTTGCGCGGTTGGTCGGGGTTGGGGAATATTTCGGAGAGCAACACCTCCGTGGGCGCGATCGCCTCTCCCTGTGCGTTTTCATAGGCGTTCTCCGTGTCGCTGAACAGCGCGGAGAGCCCTCTTCCAAGACCTTTCGCCATCGTTTATTCTCCTTTTCCCTCCGATTTTTTCAAGAACTCTTCGGTGAGCGCCGCATAGGCGCGGGCGCCCATACACTTGGGATCGTGCAGCAAGATGGGCTTGCCGTGGCTGGGCGCCTCGGACAGGCGCACGTTGCGCGGAATGACGATCTCATACAGCTTTTTGGTGAAATATTTTTTGATCTCCGCCGCGATCTGCTTGGAGATGAGCGACCTGCCGTCGTACATCGTGAGCACGACGCCCTCCACTTTGAGGGACTTGTTGAGGTGCTGGCGCACGAGCGAGATGGTGTTCATGAGCTGCGAGAGCCCTTCGAGCGCGAAATACTCGCTCTGGATGGGGATGATGAGGCTGTCCGCTGCGGAGAGCGCGTTGATGGTCAGAAGCCCGAGCGAGGGAGGACAGTCGATGAGGATGTAATCGTACTGCTGTCTGACCTTTTCGAGCGCCGTACGCAGTACCTTTTCGCGGTTCTTCTTATAGACGAGCTCCACCTCCGCGCCCGCGAGATCGATGTTGGAGGGGAGGATGTACAGCCGCTCGAGCTCGGTGGGGAGCACGTTGTCCTTCACGTCCTCCCCGTCGATCATCACGTTATAGACCGACTTTTTCAGCGTGCTCTTCGCAAATCCCAGCCCCGTCGTGGCGTTCCCCTGCGGATCGAGGTCCACGAGGAGCACCTTCTTCTCGGATACCGAGAGATACGCCGCCATGTTGACGCACGTCGTCGTCTTGCCCACGCCGCCCTTCTGATTGGAAAAAGAGATGATCTTGCCCATGTTCTTGCCTCATTCGTCCGTTTTTTGAGGGGATTCGCCCTCTCCGTCTTTCTCGGGGGTCTCCGCGGGAGCGGTCTCCGCACCCTTTGCGGGCTCCCCGCTCTGCAAGCCGAACGGATGGTCGGGCGTCGTCTTGTCGTGCTCCTCCATATAGGCGAGCACGTCCGCGTACGAGGCGCCGCTCATCAGCATATCCACCTCGGCGGTGTAGATGGTCTCGCGCTCCACGAGCACCCGCGCCATGTTGTCGAGCACCGCGCGGTGTTCGAGGAGCAGTTTCTTCGCCCGCGCGTACGCCTTCTCCACGATCGCCTTCACCTCTTCGTCGATGATGCCCGCGGTCTCCTCCGAATAGGTGTTGCGCTGTTCGAAGTCGCGCCCGAGGAACACGGGCCCGTCGTTGCCGTACGCGATGGGTCCGAGCCGCTCGCTCATGCCCCACTCCGTCACCATGCGCCGCGCCATCTGCGTCACCCGCTGGATGTCGTTGGAGGCGCCCGCAGAGACGTCGTGGATGACGATCTCCTCCGCCACGCGCCCGCCCAGCGCCATGCAGATAAAATCGTTAAGTTTATTAACAGTCATGTCGTTGTCGTCCGTCTCGGGGCGGGTGAGCGTATAGCCTGCCGCCATGCCGCGCGGGATGATGGAGACCTCGTGCACGTTGTCGGTGTGCTCGCAGAGCTTCGCGAGGATGGCGTGCCCCGCCTCGTGATACGCCGTGCACTTCTTGTCCGCCTCGGTGACGACGCGGCTCTTCTTCTGCGGCCCCATGATGACCTTGTTGATGCCCTCGTACAGCTCGAGATTGCCGATGAGCGGTTTGCCCGCGCGCGCCGCGAGAATCGCCGCCTCGTTGAGGAGGTTGGCGAGGTCGGCGCCCGAGAACCCGCTCGTCATGCGCGCGATTACCTTGAAGTTGACGTCCGCCGCGAGAGGCTTGTTGCGCGCGTGCACTTTCAGAATCGCCTCCCTGCCCTTCACATCGGGGAGGTTGACATAGATCTGACGGTCGAACCGCCCGGGGCGGAGAAGGGCGTTGTCGAGAATGTCGGCACGGTTGGTCGCCGCCATCACGATGACTCCCTCGTTGGTCTCGAAGCCGTCCATCTGCACGAGGATCTGGTTGAGGGTCTGCTCGCGTTCGTCGTGTCCGCCCCCGAGACCCGCGCCGCGTTGCCGACCCACCGCGTCGATTTCATCGATGAAGATGATGCAGGGCTGGTTGCGCTTGGCGAGATCGAAGAGGTCGCGCACACGCGAAGCGCCGACGCCGACGTACATTTCCACGAAGTCGGAGCCGCTCGCCGAGAAGAAGGGCACGCCCGCCTCCCCCGCGACCGCGCGGGCGAAGAGCGTCTTGCCCGTTCCGGGAGGCCCCACGAGGAGCACGCCCTTGGGAATCTTCGCGCCCAAATCGGAAAACTTCTTGGGGTTTTTCAGGAACTCGACGACTTCCGCGAGCTCCTCCTTTTCCTCTTCGGCTCCCGCGACGTCGGAGAACCGCACCTTGATGTTGGTCGTGACGCGCGCCTTTGTCTTGCCGAAATTCATCACCCTGCCGCCACCGCCATTGGTCGCGCGCAGGATAAAGATGAATACCACCACGCCGAGCACGAGCATCGCGATATAGATGAAGTTGCTCCAACCCGCCCCCGCATTGGGGTTCGCCATGCTGAAATCCTGCACGCCGTAGTTGCGGCACCAATCGTTTTCGACGACGTCGCGTAAGCTCTCCGCGCTGTATAAGCTCCCATAGTACGCCCAATAGGTATAATCGCGCGCGTTCACGCTCGTGTAGCCGTAGACGACATAGCCGTCGATACGCACCTTCACGATCTGCTCTTCGTCCTCGATCTCATTCTTCCATTCGCCGAGCGTCGCGTCATCCCACGTCTCGGGTTTTGTCTCGCCGCGGCCGTCTTTGATGTATCGCACAAATTCGCCCGCAGAGACTTCTTTGCTGTTTCTGATCTGCGTTGTGATGAGGAAGTACGCCCCGATGCCCAACGCCGCGATCAGAACAACGGCGATGATCGCCTTGATCGTCTTATTCATTCCTTCTCCTTATAAATTTGTCGCATCGCATTTGCCATGAGTTTGTGCAATTGCAACGCATTTATTGTATCACAGGGTTTTGGTTTTTTCAAGTGTTTGACGGAAATTCTTTCCTCTTTTTCATATTTATCACTTTTTCTTCTTAAAATGCAGGGAATCGGAAATTTTTCCGAGAAAAACGGGGGGTCGCAAACCGAAAATGTTTCATGTGAAACACTCGGGACAAAATTTTTTGATTTTTTAATGTTTCACGTGAAACATGAGGTGCGAAAATAATTTTGTCCCGTGTGGCGAGCGCGAAAAAGTCCGCCCGTAGAGGGCGGACCAAGCCGTGTCGTCTGTCAGGTTTTGGGGGTGAAGTGTTCGCGGATCGCCGTCCCGGGGAGCGCGACCGCCCAGCGGAACCACTCCCAATTGTAGATGCTGCCCACGACGGCACTCGACGAGATGCATTCGTTGATGGCGGGCGCATTGATCCAACTGCACAGCGCCAAAAGGAGGAAGATCAGGATGAGCGCCTTCGCGAGCCCGAGCAATCCGCCGAGCACGCGGTTCACCACGCGAAGGGGCGCAATGCGCTCGACGAGCGACGTCCCGAATTTTCCGATGAGCCATGCGCCGACCTTGACGATCACGAAGAGCGCAACGAAGCTGATGGCGATGGAGACCCAGCCCGCGACCGTCGCGTTCCCGAACGCCTTGGTGAGCGCCGTGGTCAAGCCGAACGATTTTTCGAGCGAGCCGTGCATGGGCATGCAGAAGAAGAAGGCAAAGGCGACGGCAAAGACGGTGCCCGCCAATTTGCACACGCCCCGCAGAAAGCCGTGCGCGACGCCAATCAGGATCCCGCCGAGAATGAGCGCAAAGAAAATGACGTCCAAGACCCATGCGCCGGATGATGCCAAAAGATTCATGGGGACCTCCTTCGCTCTATTATATCACCCTTCGGCATATTTTTCAAACATTTCGCCCCGCCGCTTATAAAAAATTCCCGCCATGGCAAAAATCAACGCCGTGTGAATGGGAGGTCGGTATGGAATATTCGTTTCATGTCTTTAATGCGCTCGCGGAGACGGGGGTGATGATGGCGCTGTACCGCTGTCTCGGTGCGTTGGACGCGCCCCCCGTCGTCCTCTGCATCGGGAGCGACCTCGCCGTGGGGGACAGCCTCGGTCCCGTCACGGGCACCCTCCTGTGCAGAAGGGGGGAATTCCGCGGCTTCGTGTACGGAACGCTCAAAAACCCCGTCACCGCAAAGGAGATCAAGTACATCGACGCCTTCCTCCGCAAAACGCACCCGGGGAGAAAGATCATCGCCATCGACGCCGCGGTGGGGGAGGAGAGCGAGATCGGACTTCTGAAGGTGGTGGAGGGTCCCCTGCGCCCCGGCTCGGGCGCCAACAAGCGGCTCGGGCGGGTGGGCGACGTCTCCGTGCTCGGCGTGGTGGCAAAAAAGAGCGCCTTCTCCTATTCCCTCCTCAATCTCACCCGCCTCAACGTGGTGTATTCGATGGCGGAGATCGTCGCGGGGGCAGTCTCCTCGCTCGCCATCCGACAGCTCGACGCACAGAAATGTGTTTGAAATTAACATTTTTGTAACATATTTATGACAATTTTGTAATATAATAACTTTTTTTGCAAATTCGTAAAAAGACGGTTGCTTTTGTTGACGAATTTCTCGGGAGGGGGTAAAATTAAGTTAAGTAAAAACCTTTGAGGAGGGCGATATGGTTAAGACCACTAAGACCAAGACGTATAACACCGAAACGGCTACGGTCGTAAAGAAGGTTGTGAGCGGTGCCTACGGCGACCCTGCCGGCTACGAAACGACGATGTATCTGACGCCCGAGGGAGATTACTTCCTCTATACGAACGGCGGCGCCGCATCGGCTTATGCGACCGAGAAGATCACCACGTACACCAAGGCGAACGCCAAGAAATGGCTTGAAGAAAACTGAACAGAGGGGATCCGCCGCACGGCGGATCTTTTCTTTTTGCTCTTGTCGGTTCAAGGAGCCTTCTCTTCACATTCCTTTGTAGACGCGCCGAAACAGCGGGGGCGAAGTAGGCGCTTTGCGCCGAACAGCAGAGGCACACCGCTTTTTATTGTCATTTCGACCGCCCTCGCGTTCTTTTTGCCGAAGGGCGGCACAAGCCGTAGGCGAAGTACCGAAGCATTCTTAAATGTCATTTCGAACGCGCGAGGCTTCTATTGTAGACCAAGCGCGAAGTATTCTCTAATGTCATGTTGCCCGACGCGTAGCGGCGCACGAGCCGTAAGGCGAAGTAGCCGAGAGCCCGCGTCCAATGGACGCGGGCTCTCGAGTCGAAACATCTCTACCTTGTTTTTAATGCGGTAGAGATTTCTCCACTCCGCTCGCTTTGCTCGCTTCGGTCGAAATGACAGAAGGGAGAACACGCGGAGCGGGTCATGACAGAATAGAAGCGCCCTTTCTATTAAAATGACTCGCGCGTAGCAAAATCGCATTTTGCGGAGCGCGCCTCAATTTGCGCGGCTCGCCCGCGCTTGTTGTTTGCGCAAGCGATAGAGAGCCAAACCCAAGTTTCCCAGACAAGCTCCTTTCCGTTGCGAAATTCTTTGCCCTTATTCTTGCCCCGCAGGGTGTTTCTCTTTGGAAGAATTTCGCGAAACTGTTCTACGGAGCGCGCCTCAATTTGCGCGGCTCGTCCGCGCTTGTTGTCTGCGCAAGCGAAGAAGAGCCCCAAACACGTTTCCCGTACCCGCCAATTTCCGTCGCGAAATTCTTTGCCCGCATTATAAGACCACGCGCGGCGCCTGTGCACCGCGCGTGGCTATTCGATGAAGAATTTCGCGAAATGTTTCTATAAAGAATTTCGCGAAACTTTTTTCTCGAAACTTTTCCTCTCACTCCTCGTTCTCGGGCGCGGGTTCCTCGGGGGCTGCGGTCGGCTCCGTCTCCCGAAGCTCCTCGTCCGCCTTGCCGAGATAGGTCCCGAAAAATCCCGTGAAGCCGCCCTTCTTGTAGCCCGGCGTGCCGCTCCGGTTGAAGCTGGTGCCAGAGGTCTCGGGCGTCGCCTCGGCGGGGAGTTCGCGCTTGGGATAGGGCTTGTCGCCATACCCTCTGCGGTCGCGGTCCCGTCCGCCCCGCTTGTCGCCGTATCCCCTGCGGTCACGGTCGCGATCGCGGTCGCGTCCTCCCCGTCTGTCGTTGGGACGGAGATTTTTGGGGGTGATGACGACGTATCTCGCGGGCTCCTTTCCTTCGCTCTTGGTGGTGACTTCCTCGTTGTCCACGAGCGCGGAGTGGATGATCCGTCTCTCATAGGGGTTCATGGGTTCGAGGCGGACCCGCTTCCCGAGGCGCACCGCCTTGGCGGCGAGCTTCTGCGCCACCCGCCTCAGCGTCTCCTCACGCTCCTCGCGATAGTTCCCGCAGTCCACGACGACGCGTTTATATTCCTTTCTGCCCGTATTGGCGACGGCGCCCGCGAGCACCTGCACGGCGTCGATGACTTCGCCGCGTCTGCCGATGATGCCCTTCGCGGACTCCGCGTTGAGCTCGATGACGATCTTCTCTCCCTCCTCTTTGAGGGAGGGCGCCGCGTCGGAACCGAGGAGGGGGAAGAGCCCCTCGAGGAACTTCACGGCGCGTTCGCCGTCGGTGAGTTTCACGTTCGCCGTGATCTCGACGCGCGCGGGATGCGAACCGAACAGTTTTTTCTTGCCCTCGTCGAGCACCGTCACGGTGACGTCCTCTTCCTTTGCGCCAAGTTGTTTCAGCCCCGTCTCGATCGCCTCGCGTACCGTTTTTCCTTCAAATTCCATATCGACCCTCTTGCTTGGTTATTTTTTCCTTTTTTTCTTGCCGTCATTCTGCGGACGGTCCTTTTTCATCCACTCGTACTGTCTGCCGTACTGCGCCTTGATGGCTTCCTCCTCCTTCTTGCGGAACACTCTTCCGAGGAAGAAGTTGGTGGCGAGCGTCACGGCGAGCGCTACGATACTGCTCATACACATATAGATGGAGAACGCGGCGCTGTACATGAACGCGAACACCGCATAGATGAGCGGCATGACGACGAGCATCACCTTCTGCGTGCGCGCGCCCTGTCCGTCCACCGTCTGATATTTGTTGCTGTCCTTCTGGCTCTTCATCATCACGAGCTGGGAGAGCACCATGAGCCCGATGGAGAGGATGATGAGGATGAAATATCCGTTCGGCTGAGACTTCTCCTCGACGAGCTGCGAGGTGAGATTCTCGTATTGCTTCTCGTTGAACACGTTGGCGAGATTTTGCCTCTCGCCGTTCGAGAGCGTCACGGTCGCGCTGACCTGCTGTCTGAACTCGGAATAGGTGGGGATGGGGTGGTTATACGACACGTCGGGATACCACACGTTCTTGATCCACAAAAAGCCCGCGTCGTGCTCTTCGTACCACGCCTTGGCGGCGCTGCTTCCAAGCGAGACGACGTATTCGCGGCTCAGATCTTCCATCTTCGCGCCATCTCCCGCCGCGGCGGCTTCGTCGAACGCCGCCCGCACGGGCGCGTCCGAGGGAAGCGCCGCATAGAGTTTATCCACGTCTAATTTGTATTCCCGCGTCACCCGCTCGGCGCGCAGGCTGTATTCATAGAAGACGAAGCGGGTATCATCCGCCGAGACGACGCGGAGGTAGGGGATCTCCTCCTCCTGCGTGACGATCTCCCCGTTCCCGTCGCGGACGGGATCGCCGTTCTCGTCGAGCACGGGCTGCGACCGCACGATAGAGAACATCGTGTAGACGACGCCGTCCTCGGTAAAGGAGACGTCCTTTTCAAAGACGAGGGAGAGCGCGTCGTCGTCCTCGCGGGGGAGATGGTAATCCTTCCCGTCCACGCCGTGTTCGAGTATGGCGGCGTTGTATGCCGAGGACATGTTCTCGAACATGCTCAGATTGGCGTACTGCGAATAGGCGCGGAAGCCCTGAAAGGCGACGATGAGGATGACGAGCGAGATGATCATGGGCAGACAGGCGCCCAAGAGGTTGTAACCGTTCTTCTTGTACAACTCCATCATCTTGGTGTTGTACATGTTCTTGTCGTTGGCGTACTGTTTTTGAAGTTTTTCGAGGTCCCCCCGCATCTCGTGCATGATGAGGTTCTGCTTGCGCATCTTGTAGCGCTGATAGATATCGAAGGGGAGGGTGATCGCCTTCAAGACGAGGGTGAAGAGGATGATGCCGAGACCGATGCTCGGCACGTTCTCGATGATGACGCGCGCAAACTGACCGAGCCAATCCAGCCCGACCTTGTATCCCTCTTCGAGGAGCGAAAAATCCGCGCCCGCTTGCAATAACGTTGTCAAAGTTCCCATATTCGTTCTATACGAGCCATCTTCGCTTGCGGATCGCCTCCGGCGCCGGGTCGTTCCCTCCCTTCGAAAGGGGATTGCACCGCAAAATGCGCCACATGCCGAGAAGGATTCCCACGATCACGCCCCGGTTGTTGATACATTGTTTTGTGTACTCCGAGCAGGAGGGCGTGTAGAGACAAGTATGATGGGAGAGATACCGCTGATAGAATGCGATCATGCGGATGCACAGTCCGCGCAGATAGGGGCGGAACACGGTGCGGCGAAGATATGCCGCGTTCTTCGCGATGAGCTCACGCATGCACAGCTTCAAACAGTCCTTCCCTCGTAAACATCTTTGTAAGGTCGCGCCTGAACGCCGCAAAGGAATACTCCTCCGCCACCCGCGGGATGAGAAGGACGGAGCACGGCGCGATGGCTTCGGTATGGCGGAACGCCTCCCTCAAAAGCCGCTTCACGCGGTTCCGCTGTACGCTCTTCCCGTACTTCTTTCCCACGCACACCGCCATCGCCGTCTCCTTCGAGGGGAGATAGACGGCGGTGAGCGTCGCCGAATGCAGGCGCTTTCCCGACTTCAACACCGCGGCGATGCTCTTCGCCTTTTTCAGCCGGCGGTATTCCATGCCCTTACGCGGAGATGTGCTTTCTCCCCTTGTTTCTGCGCCGTTTGAGTACCTTTCTTCCCGCATTGGACGCCATTCTCTTGCGGAATCCGTGCACCTTGCTTCTCTGTCTCTTCTTGGGCTGATACGTTCTCTTCATGGTCAATTCCTTCCTTATTGGGGATTTTTCGGTTTAGATTATAAAGATTTTCCCCCGCTCCGTCAAGCGATTATGCCGCGTTTCTCACGGGTAAAATCAAATAAAGGCTGTCCTTTTTCTCGTTGTTCTGCAAAATGAAGGGGGAGATCGCCCCGTTGAAGGAGATGTCCACCTTCTCTTCCGAGAGGGCGCGGAGGGCGTCGAGCAAAAACTTTGCGTTCATGGAGATGGTGAGGTCCACGCCGTCCACCTCCGCCTTCACGCTCTCGGAGACGTTCCCGTATTCAGAAACGGAGGTGATCTTCACGCTGCCGCTCCCGATCTCCAGCGTGACGAGGTTGTTCTTGTCGCCGCGGTTGAGGATGTTGGCGCGCTCCGCGCTCGCCATGAGCTCGTTGCGGGAGAGGGTGACCTTGGTCGTGAAGGAGCGCGGGATGACGCTCTCCTTGCGGATGAAATCCCCCTGATACAGGCGGGAGACGATCACCATCCCGTCCGCGCCCACCATGAGCATGCCGCCCTGCGTGTAAAGGGTTATCTCGCTTTCGTCGTCGGTGAGCATGCGGGAGATCTCGGTGAGGGTGCGCGCGGGGCAGATGATGCTCCTCTCGCCGCTCTTGGAGAGCACGTCCGCGGTGGAGAAGGCGAGGCGGTAGCCGTCGAGGGCGATCACTTCGAGGAGATCGGAAAATTCCATGAGGCACCCTTTGAGGACGGGGCGGCTGTCGTCCTGCGCACAGCAGAACGTCGTCTCCGCGATCACCGCTTTCAGATCTCTTTGCCGCATGGTGAACGAGTTCTCGCCGATCCCGAGGTCGATTTTGGGGAATTCCTCCGCGTTCAGCGCCTGCATATAGGAGACGCTGTCGCCGTACTTTATCTCCATTCCCTTCTCTCCCGTGGAGAGGGCGATCTCCTCGCCGAGGAGCTTCTGGCAAAAGTCGGCGAAGAGCTTGCCGGGGACGCACACCTCCCCTTCTTCGAGCACTTCCGCCTTCACCGATTTGCGGATGGAGAGCTCTCCGTCCGTCGCGAAGAGGGACAATCCCTCCTGCGTGGCGCTGAGAAGGATACATTCGAGGATGGGCGCCGTCGTGCGCGCCGCGCACGCCTTGCTCACCTTCATCACGGCTTCCGAGAGCGAAAGCCCGTCGCAGACCAATTTCATCGCGTTCCCTCCTTGCATGCTGGATGCTTATAAAAATAATATAATTATAATAGTAATAGAGGCGGTGGAAATGTGGACAACCTCTCCGCGCCCGCTCTGTTTCCTCTATTATAGCGGAATACGGGGAAAAATTCAAGCAATTTCTCCCCTTTCGGGAAAAACGGCGCGGGGAAATTTTTTGTGGAAGAGATGTGGACAAGCGTGGAAAACGGAGGGTTGTCCACAGGAGAAAAAAAGAAGGGAAGGGCGCGCGCGGCGGCGGGAGGGAAAAAGAAGAGGGGTTGTCCACAAATTTTTCCACGCGGTGGAAAAAAGAGCGGGGATTTTCCCACAGACGGTTGAAAAGAAAAGGGAAGCGTGCTATAATGAGGGGAAAGGAGAGGAAGGGATGGAGAGAGTGGACTTTTCCGCGGCGGAGGCGCTTTACAGGGCGCAAAAAGAGCGGTTCGACCGCTTCTTTGCCATGCTCCGCGAGGCGAACGGGAAGTTCAACCTCACCGCCGTCACGGGGGAGAGGGAGACCTTCTATAAACATTTTCTCGACAGTCTCGCGGGGGAACCCTTCTTCCCGCGGGGAGCGAACGTCGCCGAGGTCGGCTCGGGCGCGGGTTTCCCCTCCGTTCCCATCATGCTGGTGCGGGAGGATCTGCGCTTCACCCTCATCGAGAGCACGGGGAAAAAGTGCGCCTTTCTGCGCGACGCCGTGCGGGAGATGGGGCTTCGGGCGGAGGTCGTGCACGCGCGGGCGGAGGAGCTCGGGAAGGACGCGGCGTTCCGCGAGAGATTCGGCACCGTCTGCGCGCGGGCGGTCGCGCGGCTCAACACGCTCGCGGAGTACTGCCTTCCCCTCGTGAAGAGGGGCGGGAGGATGATCGCCTACAAGGGCGCCGAGGACGAGACGGAGGAGGCGAAGAACGCCATCGCGCGCCTCGGGGGAGGGAGGACGGAGCGCGTCCTCTATGAACTGCCCGAAGGGATGGGGCGGCGCATGCTCGTCATAACGGAAAAGACGGGCGCAACGCCCGCGGCATATCCGCGCGGACAGGGCGCGGAGCGGAGGAGACCCATCGTATGAAGTGCTGCGCGCTCACGGGGCACAGGGAGCTCCCCCCCTCCTTCGACCGCAATGCGCTCGCGGACGGCTTGCGCGGGCTCGTCTCGGAGGGATACGATTATTTCTTCTGCGGCATGGCGCAGGGGTTCGACCTTCTCGCCCTCGAATGTCTCGTCCGCATCAAGGCGGAGCGGCGCGTCTTTGTCGAGGCGTGCGTTCCCTACCGCGGGCAGGAGAACGGCTTCCCCTCGGCGGAGAGGAGAAGGTACCGCGAACTCATCGGCTGGTGCGACCGCACGACCATTCTCTATGACCGCTATACGAAGGGCTGTCTGCTCGCGCGCGACCGCTACATGGTGGACAGGGCAGATCTGCTCTTCGCCTACTGCGTCAAGCGGGAGGGGGGCGCGGCGTACACCGTCCGCTATGCGGAGCGGGTCGGCGTGGAGGTGCGCTATTTAGGGGGAACGGACTTGGGCGCGGGAAATTTCTGATTCCGCAAAGCGTTCAAAAGAAGGAAGGGAGCGCTCCCTTTCGAGCCGAAAGGGGAAAAAACGACAGCGTTTCCCCCTTTTTTTATGCCGCGGCGTGCTATACTGAGGGCAAAGGAGTGCATATGGCATACGAAAAAAGGGTCTGCGTCCTCAAACAGGTGAAGAAGGGATTTTCGGCGGACGGGAGCGCGCTCTCGGGGGCGGTGTACGCCGAGCGGCTGGGCGACGAGCTCACCGTCACGCCTAAACTGCTCGGCATTGCGCCCGTGGAGCAGGGAAGATACGCCCTCGCCGTCTGGGCGGACGGGCAGGTGTTCGTGCTCGATCTGAAAGGGAATACGCCGCTCACCGTTTCTAATGCCCCCTCCCTCGCGGTAGGTTTCGCGGCGGCGCTCCTCTTCGTGAAGGGGGAGGCGGAGGTGCTTGCCTACGGTCACTGCGGCGCGGCGCCCGTCGATCCCGCCGTCCTCTTGGGCGCGCTGTCCGAAAAGAAGAGGCCCGTCCCTACCCCTCTTCCGCCCACCGAGCTTCCCGCCCCCTTTTCCCCCAACAACGTGCCGCTCGCGCCCGGGATTCCCGTCCCCGGGAAGGAGGAAGAGCCTCCCTTTCGCGAGCGGTACGACGACGAGGCGATCGCAGAAGCGGACTATTTCGGCGGCGGCTCTGTCGATGCGGATGGGGGAGCTCGCGCTCCGCGCGGCGAAGAAGAGAAGGCGGGAGAGGACGGGGAGCAAGCTCATGGGGATGCGGCTCGCGATCTGCTCTCGCGCCCGCGCGGCACGCTTACATACTACGAGACGGTGAGAGAGCGCATCATGCAGGCGTTCGCCTCCCGCCCGCGGGACGAGCGGTTGAAGGGGGTGTTCCCCTATTCCGATTGGGTCAACGCGGGGGAGCGCCTTCTCGGCGTCGTCTATTCGGAGGGAATCCCGCGGTATCTGTGCGTGGCGGCGGAGGCGAAGGGGGAGCCGCCCGAGGACATGCGTGAACACGCCATGTTCGTCCCCCTCTCCCCCTTTTCGGAGGAGGAGGGATTCTACATCGTGTTCCAATCGGCGGACACGGGGGAATACATAGAGGTATCGCAAGACTGAGCTTCCGCGCAAAAATGCGCGGAAATTGTTTACTTTCGCGGAAAGAAGTGGTATAATGAAAGGTAGGGGGCGGGACGACCGCCGCCCGATCAGGAGGTTATACATGGCTCTTACCGAAAACACCAAAGTGCTCGATTTTGTGCGGGAGAGCGCGGAGCTCGCCTGTCCCGACAACATCGTATGGATCGACGGGAGCGAGGAACAGCTCGCCGCGCTCCGCGAGGAAGGCGTGCGGACGGGCGAGATGATCCGTCTCAACCAAGAGAAGCTCCCCGGCTGCTACTACCACCGCACCGCGGAGAACGACGTCGCCCGCGTCGAGGCGCGCACCTTCATCTGCTGCAAGAACAAGGAGGACGCGGGTCCCGTCAACTATTGGATGGATCCCGCCGAGGCGTACGGGCTGTGCCGCGAGATCGCGCGCGGCAAGATGAAGGGGAGAACGATGTACGTCATTCCCTATTCGATGGGGGTGATCGGCTCCCCCTTCTCCAAGATCGGCATCGAGGTGACGGACAGCATCTATGTCGTTCTCAACATGGCGATCATGACCCGCGTGGGGACGGCGTGCTACGACGCGCTCGGCAAGGACGGCGATTTCATCAAGGGCTTCCACTGCAAATGCGATGTGGATCCCGAAAAACGGTACATCATGCACTTCCCCGAGGACGATACCATCATCTCGGTCAATTCCGCCTACGGCGGGAACGTCCTTCTCGGCAAGAAATGCTTCGCGCTCCGCATCGCCTCCTACCTCGGCAAACAGGAGGGCTGGATGGCGGAACACATGCTCATCCTCGGCGTCACCTATCCCGACGGCAGGAAGAAGTACCTCGCGGCGGCGTTCCCGTCCGCCTGCGGAAAGACCAACCTCGCCATGCTCATCCCCCCCAAGCACTACCTCGAAAAGGGATACCGCGTGGAGTGCGTGGGCGACGACATCGCGTGGATCCGCGTGGGCGAGGACGGAAGGCTGTGGGCGGTGAACCCCGAGAACGGCTTCTTCGGCGTGGCGCCCGGCACCAACGAAAAGAGCAATCCCAACGCGCTCGCCGCGACGCGCAAGGGCACCATCTTCACCAACGTCGCCATCGATCCCTCCGATAACACCGTGTGGTGGGAGGGGCTCACCAAGCCCGCGCCCGACCATCTCATCGATTGGCTCGGAAAGCCGTGGACGCCCGAGAGCGGCACCAAGGCGGCACATCCCAATTCCCGCTTCACGGCGCCCGCCGTCAACTGCCCCTGCCTCTCGCCCGAGTTCAATTCCAAGCAGGGCGTCCCGCTCGACGCCATCGTGTTCGGCGGCAGACGCGCCACCACGACGCCCCTCGTCTATCAGTCGCGCGATTGGAACCACGGCGTGTTCGTGGGCTCCATCATGAGCTCGGAGACGACCGCCGCCGCGACCGGTGCGGTGGGAGTTCTCCGCCACGACCCGATGGCGATGAAACCGTTCGCGGGCTACCATATGGCGGATTATTTCGGACACTGGATCGAGATGGGCAAGAAGATCGCCCATCCGCCCAAGATCTTCAACGTGAACTGGTTCCGCCAGAACGAGAAGGGCGAGTTCCTGTGGCCCGGGTTCGGCGACAACATGCGGGTGCTCGAATGGATTCTGGCGCGTTGCGACGGGGAGGTCGGGGCGCGCGAGACGGCGATCGGCTATGTGCCGTACGCCGAGGACATCGACCTCGAGGGATTGGATTGCTCCCGCGAGACGCTCGAGAGCATCCTCGCCGTGGATAAGGCGCGTTGGAGCGCCGAGGCGGACGAGATCGCCGAATACTATCGGCAGTTCGGCGACCGTCTGCCCAAGGAGCTCTCGGAGAACCTCGCCGTTTTGAAAAAGAATTGCGAAGAGTAGAGACAGGTTTCGCGAAATTCTTTATCGAATAGACACGCGCGGCGCATTCCCTTTATGTCATGACCCGCGCGGCGCATTCCCCTTTTTTGTCATGTTGCCCCGCCCGCACGTTCTATTTGCCGAAGGGCGGCACGAGCGGCAACGCCGCGAAGTAGCCGAGAGCCCACGTCCGCTGGACGTGGGCTCTCGTGTCGAAACATCTCTACTTCATAATAAGGTAGAGATTTTTCGACTTCGGCTTCGCCTCCGCTCAAAATGACATTAAAGAGTGCACCGCGCGTGTTCTTATAATGAGGGCAAAGAATTTCGCGACGGAAAGGAGCTATTATGGGAAACGTGGTTTTGTCTCTCAATCGCTTGCACAGGCAACAAGCGCGGACGAGCCGCGCAAATTGAGGCGCGCTCCGCAAAATGCGATTTTGCTCCGCGCGAGGAAAGTTATTTGAAGGGTAAACCGTATCCGTGTCCTCTAATGTCATGCCGAGCTTGTCGAGGCATCTCTACATTATAAAAACAAGGTCGAGATGTTTCGACTCGAGCGCCCGCGTCCATTGGACGCGGGCGCTCGGCTCAACATGACATAGGAAAAGTGGCTTCGCCTCCGCCACTTCGCCTTACGGCTTGTGCCGATTTTAGTAGCGCAATCAGAAGCCGCAATCGGGGCGTGCCGCGCTTGGTCTACAAGAGAAATCGTGTCTCCGTCCGAAATTGCAAGAAAAGCAAACCTCCGCATTTGCAGCAGAAAGGGGGGGCGGACAAAAAAACCCGCCCCTTTTCCGGGGCGGGGGGAGCCGAAGCTCTTTTTTACATGACCACGATATTGCGTTCGAGGAACTTCTGTTTGAGGTCGTTGGGGAAGTTGTCGTCCGTGATGAGCACGTCGATGTCCTCGAGCCGCGCAAAGGTGTACGGCATGATCTTGCCGATCTTGGAACTGTCGAGCATCATATACATGGACTTCGCCTTCTTGCGGGTCATTTTGAGAAGGTCCGCCTCCACCTGCGAAGCGCAAGAGAATCCGTTCTCGGGCGTGAACGCCGAGGCGGAGATGATGGCGAGTTCGAAGTTCGTGTTGTCGAAGTACGACTTCGCCACGGGGGAAGCCGTGGACAGGTTCTCCGACATCACCTGTCCGCCCAACACGGTGAGGCGGATATTCTTCTTCTGCGCGAGTTCGATGGCGACTGCGAGCCCGTTGGTAAAGACGTGCACGTTGATATCGGGCATCTCCTTGGCGAGATACATCGCCGTCGTGCCGCCGTCCATAAAGAGCGAGCAGTTCTCGTCGATGAGCCGCGCCGCCTTCTGTGCGATCTTGATCTTCTCGTCGGTGTGGATGGCGGTCTTCTTGGTATACGGTTCACCCGAGACCTTCTGCACCTCCTTCACGGACATCGCCCCGCCGCGTACGCGGATGATGCGCCCCTCCTGCTCGAGCTGAAAAAGGTCGCGCCGCAGAGTCATCTGCGAGACGTTGGGGAAGAAGCCGTCGAGCTGTTCCAGCGTGAGCTTTCCGCGCTTGTCGAGAAGTTCTGCGATCTCCTCGATTCTGTCTCGTTTCATGTTCTTATCACCTCCATACGATCTTCGTGTAAGATTATAACACAACTTTGAAAAAAAGCAATAGATTTTCAACAAATAATTTGTCGATTCCCGAAAAAAGTCACAAAACAAATTTGTGAATATTGTGAATTTTCATTTTATGAAAGAATTTTTCGAAAATTCGGTTCACAAAGAAAACGCTTTCGCTCCAAGACGGGTCCCCTGCCCGCCCCGATTGGCGGGCGAATGGGGGGAGAGAGAGGAAAGTTTTGCGCATTCGGATAAAAACAATTGCCTTTTTGCGCGGCAAATGGTACAATATGCGGTATGGAACGACCCGACTATCTCAATGCGCTCGACGATTATTTCAGCGCGGAGTACTCCGATTACGCCGCGATCGGCGCCATCGAGGGGTACGATATGCCCGAGCTTCTCTATGTTGCGCCCGACGGCAACGTGGCGCGGCGGGATTCTTCCCGCATGCGGCTGTGCTATCAGCGGGAGCGGGACGCCCTCCTCGAACGGTTCAAGCGCGGTCTCACGGACACCGAATTCACCTTCTCGTTCTCTTTCCCCCGCTTTTTTGAGCGACTGCGCGATCTGCGCGGGCACAAGAGCTTTCACAAACTCCTGCCCGCCGTCCTCGCGCGGTGCGGGGAGACGGCGGAGGGCGCGGGCGAAAAGTTGGCGATCGAGCCCCGCTTCTGGCGCAAGATGGTAAAGGGGCGGCTGTATCCCGAGAAGGGGACCATCCTCGCGCTCGCCCTCGTCTGCCACATGCAGGCGCAGGACGCCGAGCTCCTTCTCGCCTCGCGGGGGATGGCGTTCGAGAAGGACAGCGTGCGCGACGTGGTGGTGGAATATCTCATCGAACAGCGCGTGTTCAACGAGGAGATGCGGGACCGCTGTCTGAGCGAATATTCCGTCGTCAATCTCCCCATCCGGCGCGCGGACGAAGGCGCGGGCGCATAGGATAGAGGGGAGGGCGCCGTGTTCTTTAAGAAGCTGAGAAAGGATATCGCGGCGGCGAAGCGCAACGACCCTGCCGCCCGCTCCTCTTTGGAGATCTGGCTCACCTATTCGGGCGTGCGGGCGCTCATCTGGCACCGCCGCGCCGCCGTTTTGTATAGGATGCACCTAAAATTGTTGGCGCGGATGGCTTCGCAGTGGGCGAAGTTCCGCACGGGAATCGAGATCCATCCCGCCGCAAAGATCGCGGCGGGCGTGTTCATCGACCACGGCGCGGGCGTCGTCATCGGCGAGACCGCGGAAGTGGAGGAGGGCGTCGTCATCTATCAGGGCGTGACGCTCGGCGGCACGGGCAAGGAGCGCGGGAAGCGCCATCCCACCGTCAAGCGGAACGCCGTCATCGCCTGCGGCGCCAAGGTGCTCGGCGGCTTCACCGTGGGCGAGGGGGCGCGGATCGGCGCGGGCGCCGTCGTCCTCAAAGAGGTCCCCCCCTACGCCACCGTGGTGGGGGTGCCGGGGCGGGTGGTGCGCATCCGCGGCGAGCGGACGCAGGACCTCCTCCCCGAGCGGGAGGATCCCCTCCTGAAAGAGGTGTGCGCCCTCCGCGAGCGCGTGTTCGCGCTGGAAGAGCAATTGAATGACTTGTGCGCCCGTACGGACGGGCGGACGGGAGGAGAGAGTGAAGATCTATAATTCTTTGACGCGCAGAAAGGAAGAGTTCGTCCCCCTCGAGGCGGGGAAGGTGAAGATGTACGCGTGCGGCATCACGGTGTCGGGCGAGGCGCACATCGGGCACGCCTTTCAGGCGCTCGTCTATGACGTGTTCCGCAAATTCTTCGAGAAGCAGGGATATAAAGTCCTCTATGCGCGCAACTATACCGACGTGGACGACAAGATCATCGCCAAGTCGCGCGAGACGGGCATCCCCGCCGACGTGTACGCCGCCCGCATGATCGAGAAGATCGACGGCGAGATGCGGCGCGCGCGGGTGGACGAGCCCACCCTCTGGCTCAAAGCGACCGAGCACATCGGCGACATCATCGCCTTCATCGAGGGACTCATCGAAAAGGGGCACGCCTATCCCGGCGGCAACGGCGACGTGTACTTCTCGGTGGACAGCTTCCCCGCGTACGGACAGCTCTCGGGGCGGGACAAGGAGGATATGCTCGACGGCGTGCGCGTGGAGAACGACGAATGCAAGCGCAGTCCGTACGACTTTGCGCTCTGGAAGGCGGCGAAGGAGGGGGAGATCTCGTGGGATTCCCCTTGGGGAAAGGGCAGACCGGGCTGGCACATCGAGTGCTCGGCGATGAACCGCGCCGCGTTCGGCGACTGCATCGACATCCACGGCGGCGGGAGAGACCTCATCTTTCCCCACCACGAGAACGAGATCGCGCAGACGGAGGCGCTCACGGGCAAGCCCTTTGCGCGGTATTGGACGCACAACGGGCTCATCAAGGTGAACGGGCAGAAGATGTCCAAGAGCCTCGGAAACGTCGTGCTCCTCTCAGACGTACTCGACCGCTTTTCGGACGAGGCGCTCAAATTCGCCCTCCTCTCCTCCAACTACCGCGGCGACCTCAACGTGACGGACGACCTCTTCCCCAACGCCGAGGCGCACCTCGTCCGCTTCTATACGATCATTGAAAGGGCGGAGAGCGCCTTCCCGTGCGAGCAGGGCGGGGAGGAGGAGATCGACAGCCGCTTCGACGAGGCGATGAGCGACGACTTCAACACCGCGCTCGCCCTCTCCGATCTCTTCGGCTATTTCAAGGAGGCGAGCCGTCTGCTCGCCGCGGGAGACCCGCGCGCGAGGAGGATCGTCAACCAGATCCGCAAGACGTATTCGCTGTTGGGGCTCTTCCGCTACGACGCGAAGGAATATCTCTCCCGCCATGCGCGGGAAGAGGAGGCGCCCGAGGCGGTGCGCGCCCTCGCCGAGGAGAGATGGGCGGCGCGCAAGAACAGGGATTGGGCGCGTTCGGACGCCCTGCGCGAGGAGATCGCGCGGATGGGATACGCCGTCAAGGACTCCAAAGACGGATATACATTGACAAAGATGTGAGGTCCGCTTCTTCGCGGAGCGGGGAAATCATTTCAGGGAGAAAGACGATGAAGATCACGGGAAAAGAACTCAGACAAAAATGGCTCGACTTTTACAAGAGCAAGGGGCATGCGGATATCGGCGCGGTGTCGCTCATCGGCGACGGCGCGACGGGCGTCATGTTCAACGTGGCGGGCATGCAGCCCCTCATGCCCTACCTCCTCGGCAAGCCGCACCCCGCGGGGAAGCGGCTCTGCAACGTACAGGGCTGTATGCGCACGGTGGACATCGACAGCGTGGGCGACGCCTCCCATTTCACCTTCTTCGAGATGATGGGGAACTGGTCGCTCGGCGACTATTTCAAGAAGGAAAAGACGGCGTGGAGCTTCGAGCTCCTCACCGAGGTGTTCGGGCTGGACAAGGACAAGCTGTGCACCACCGTATTCGAGGGGAACGAGAGCGCCCCGCGCGACGAGGAGACGGCGTCCCTCCTCATCTCCCTCGGCATCCGTCCCGAACACGTGTTCTATCTGCCCAAGTCGGATAATTGGTGGGAGCTCGAGGGCACCGTCGGCACCCCCTGCGGACCGGACAACGAGTGGTTCTATCCCCTCGACCCTTCCAAGAAGGACCCCGTGTTCCCCGACGACTATGTGGAGATCGGCAACGACGTGTACATGCAGTACCGCAAGACGGAGACGGGCTACGAGCCCCTCGACCATAAAAACGTGGATACGGGCTTCGGCTTCGACCGCATGCTCTCCTTTTTGAACGGGCTCTCGGACGCCTACCTCACCGACCTCTTCACGGGCGCGCTCGCCGTGCTCGAAAAGCTTTCGGGCAAGAGGTACGCGGACGGCGGCGAGGACCGCCGCGCCATGCGCATCATCGCCGACCACACCCGCACCGCCGTCATGCTCATCGGCGATGAGACGGGCGTCCTCCCCTCCAACGTGGGGGCGGGGTACATCCTCCGCCGCATCATGCGCCGCGCCATCCGCTATTGCCGCACGCTCGGCGTGTCGTCCGACGCGATGCTCGCCGTCGCCGACGTGTTCATCCGCGAGGTGTACAGCGAGGCGTATCCCCTCCTCGCCGAGCGCGAGAGCTACATCCTCGACGAGATCAAGAAGGAGGCGGACCGCTTCGAGGCGACCCTCCAACAGGGCATGAAGGAATTCGAAAAGTGCATGCAGGGCATCGCGCGGAAGAACGAGTTCATGGCGAAGAGCGACCCCGCCTATATCCCCGAGACCACCGTGGGAGGAAAGGCGGCGTTCCGCCTCTATGATACGTACGGCTTCCCGCTCGAACTCACCGAGGAGCTCGCCGCAGAGCGCGGGTTCGGCGTGGATCGCGCGGGCTTCGAGGAGGCGTTCAAGGAACATCAGGAGAAGAGCCGCGTCATCGCCAAGGGCGAGGCGAAGGGCGGCTTGGAGAGCCACAGCGAGATGGCGACCAAGTATCACACCGCCACCCACCTCCTCAACGCGGCGCTCAAAACGGTGCTCTCCCCCGATTGCAACCAGAAGGGCTCCAACATCAACGACGAGCGCATGCGGTTCGACTTCAACTTCCCCCGCCCCATGACGGCGGAGGAGATCGCCGCGGTGGAGGCGCTCGTCAACGAGAAGATCGCGGAGGACCTGCCCGTCGTCTACCGCGAGATGTCGCTCGGGGAGGCAAGGCAGGAGCACTTCGTCGGCGTATTCGACAGCAAGTACGGCGAAGTCGTCAAGACGTACTCCATCGGCGACTTCTCCAAGGAGATGTGCGGCGGCCCCCACGTCGAACATACGGGCGTGCTCGGGCACTTCCGCATCCTCAAAGAGCAGTCCTCCTCGGCGGGAATCAGAAGAATAAAGGCAGTTTTGGAGTGAAAAATAAGTTTCGCGAAATTCTTCATCGAATAGACACGCGCGGTGCATTCTTTTTTGTCATGACCCGCCCCGCGTATGCTCCCTTCTGTCATGTTGAGCCGCGAGCCCGCATTAAACAGATGCGGGCTCGCGAGTCGAAACATCTCTACCGCATTATTACAATAAGGTAGAGATTTTTCGACTTCGGCTTCGCCTCCGCTCAAAATGACATTTGAGAGTGCGCCGCGCGTGGTCTTACAATAAGGGCAAAGAATTTCGCGACGGAAAGAGGCTTTGTTGGGAAACATGTTTGGGGCTCTTTGTCGCTTGCTCGGACAACAAGCGCGGGCGAGCCGCGCAAATTGAGGCGCGCTCCGCAAAATGCGATTTTGCTCCGCGCGACAAGGATTTGAATGGAAGGGCGTTTCTTTTCTGTCATGTTGCCCCGCCCGCACGTTCTCCCAAATGTCATTTCGACCGAAGCGTAAGCGGAGTGGAGAAATCTCCACCGCATTATAATAAGGAGGAGATGTTTCGACTTCGGCTACGCCTCCGCTCAACATGACAATAAAGAAATACTTCGCCTCCGCGCCTTTGGACTTCGCTTATTCGCCCTTAGGCAACAAGGAACGTGCGGGCGGGTCATGACAATACAAAACGGACACGGGAGACGGGCGGGCAAGGCGGCGGGCGCGGTCTTTAAGGGCGGGGGCGGATAAAATCAAAAAAGGGGCGCGCGCATGCGCGCGCGGAGGGAGCGGGATTCGCCCGAAAAATATTTGCGCATTTTCGAAAAAATCTTAAAAAGGAAACCCAAAACAGCTTGACGGAACTTTTGCGAAGTCCTATAATGAAAGGGTAGTCGGCGCGGAAGGGGGAAAGATTCGCTTCCGCACCCATTTCGGCGGGTCAAGCAACGGAAAGCACAAGGAGTACGGATATGAAAACCTACATGGCAAACGCGCAAAACGTCGAGAGAAAGTGGTACGTCGTAGACGCGGAGGGAGTCCCGCTCGGGCGGCTCGCTTCCAAGGTCGCGGCGATTCTGCGCGGCAAGAACAAGCCTACCTTTACGCCCAACGTAGACGCGGGCGACTTTGTGATCGTCATTAACAGCGACAAGGCGGTGCTCACGGGCAAGAAGCTCGAGAACAAGTTCTATCGCTATCACACCGGGTATATCGGCGGCTTGAAGGAAGTCGCATACGGAAAAATGATGGCGGAGCACAGCGACGTCGCCGTGTACGAGGCGATTCGCGGAATGCTTCCCAAGAACTCTCTCGGACGGCAGATGATCAAGAAACTGCACGTCTATAAGGGCGCGGAGCACAGGCACGAAGCACAGAAGCCCGAAGCGCTCAAATTATTCTAAGGTGAGGGAGAGAAATCATGGCTAAGGCAAATTTGAAGAAAAAATTGCAATTCTGGGGCACGGGCAGGAGAAAGAAGGCGATCGCGCGCGTCCGTCTCATCCCCGCGGGGAGCGGCGCCATTCTCATCAACGACCGCACCCTTGAGGATTATTTCCCGATGGGGACCTTGCAATACATCGTAAAACAGCCGCTTGCCGAGGTGCAGGCGGAGGGCAAGTACGATATCTGCGTGAACGTCATCGGCGGCGGCTATACCGGTCAGGCGGGCGCCATCCGTCTCGGCATCGCGCGGGCGCTCCTGCAAGCGGAGCCCGAGACCCGTCCCGCACTCAAAAAGGCGGGCTTCCTCACCCGCGACCCCCGCGTCAAGGAGAGAAAGAAGTACGGTCTCAAAAAGGCGCGCAAGGCACCGCAGTTCTCCAAGAGATAAAAAACGAAAAAGCGGCAGACGCCGCTTTTTTCATGCAGGGAATGCGTCTTTTCGCCGCGGGAGCTAATCCTTCCTGCGGTCGATCTGTTTGCTGATGGCGTCGTGGCGGGACAAGAACGCGCCGTATGCGTCGGCGGGCTTTGTCGGCTCCTCCGCATTTTGGGAGGACGGGTCGGTGCCGTATCCCGGGGGAGAGAACGCCTTGTCGTGCGCGTTTGGTCTCTCTTCGGGCGTCTCCCCGTCCGTTTTGGCGGTGATCGCGGAGAGCGCGTCGAGCAGCTCGAAGATGCCGAATTTTTCCATGATGCCTCCTGTGGGCGCGGAGCCCCCGCGCAAGATTCGGCAAAAACCGAAATTTGCGCAAAATTTCTTAAAAACCGCGGTTTCCTCGCCGTTTTTGATTGCAAAACTCCTCGATTTAGTTTATAATAAAAAAAGTATCGGTAGAACTATAAGATTCCGAAATTGCGGAAGGGTCCATCTATGCGTAAACTGTTCAAAAACATTGCGGCAGTCGCCGCGGCTATGACGATGGCGCTGGGAGCGGGTTCGCTCGCCGCGTGCGCGCCGCGCTTCGCCCACCCGAGCGGGCTCCCCGGCGAAGGGGTCTCCTCCAACGGCGGGTATGTCGTCTCGGCGGGCGAGTACTACTACTTCATCAACGGCGTGGAGGAATACACCGCGCCCAACGATTACGGCGTTCCCGTCAAGGGCACCCTCATGCGGGTGAAGAAGGCGGACCTCGCGGCGAAGAAGGGGGACTCCGAATGTATCGTTCCCTCCATCATGGTGGCGGGCGACCACACCTCGGGGCTGTACGTCTATGGCGACAGGATCTATTACGCCACCCCCACGAGCGCGCGCAACGCTTCGGGCGTCGTCGAAAACACCTATCTCGATTTCGCGAGCGCCAAGCTCGACGGGTCGGACGTCAAGACGCACTTCCGCGTCTCCTCCAACAGCACGGTGTACCGCTATGTGCGTCCCGAGGAGAACGGCGCGGTGTACGTCATCTATGCGACGGGGACGAGCTCCTTCGAGCTCCACTCCTACAACACCGCCGACGGGACGGATACCGTGCTCGCCGCGGGCGTCACGCAGTATGTGCTCGACAGCACCGATAAGACGAACCCGTGGATCTACTACACGATGGGCGTGACCGACAAGGCGGACACCGACGGACCCATCACCCTCGACTATAACCAGCTCTACCGCGTGCGCGCCGACAGGACGGAAGCGGCGTACGAATACACGTGGGACGAGGAATACCTCAAAGAGAACAACGGCGGCGCGGCGCCCTACACCAACCTCGGCGAGCTGGTGCTCGACGGCAGAGGCGTGGACGATGCGCTCACCCAATTCAACCATGCGCCCGAGACGACGGTGCCCTCTTCGCCCGTCGGCTACACCTACACCCTCCGCTCGTACAACAACGGCGGCATCTACTTCACCCGCTCGCAGACCTCGACTACATCCGGCACGGCGGGCGCGGACGGCGCGCTGTACTTCCTCGCGGAAGAGGCGTTCAAGGCGGACGGCTGGGATTCGGTCGCGGGGAACGGCGGCGCGCTCGACGTCGTCGCCAACGCCGTGTACGCCTCCTCCAAGGCGACGGACGCCGCGCTCTTCTACCGCGACGAGGCGGGGCATCACTATCTGTATGTCTCGAACGACACTCTCTGCCGCGCCGACGTGAGGGGGGACGGGAGCGGACTTCTGGATGAGGACATCGACGTCGCCTTCGGCGTGAGCGGGGCGACCATCGTCTCCATCGACAACACCTCCGACCCGACGTACGATTACGTCTATTTCACCCGTTCGGAGACGGACGGCATGACGGTGGAGCGCGCCGTCTACAACGGCACGGCGGACAACTACCGCAACCTCACCTATGGGGACGAGAACAACGCCGCCTACCGCGCGGTGCAGGTGCTCGACATCCACCATGCGAGCGATTGGTATAACTTCGAGGTGCTCGACGGCATCGTGTTCTATGCCGACGCGATGAGCTTCGGAAGCAACAAGTACAACTATGTGAGCGCGGTCGATCTCAAACAGAACGGCACGCTCATGAACAACGTACAGCTCGAGGCGTTCAACGACAAGTACGGCGAGATCATGGACAGCGACAAGGCGACGGGCTACTTCGCCCGCCTTCGCGACGAGAGCAACACCAAGCTCGCCACCGCCCTCGAATACTTCTTCTATACGGGCAAGACCGAACAGTTCAAAGAGAACATCGACGGATCGGTGCGCGACGGCAAGTCGGAGACCTTCCTCTACACCAAGGACGAGCAGGACGCCTTCTATGCCTTTGCGGAGGGGACGGGCGCGACGGAGGGCCGCTTCGTGGACGAGGCGGGGTCGTCGTACCGCACCTATGCGTATTTCAGGACCGTCCTCGGCGAGATGAGCGAGGAGGATGAAGAGACGTTCGCCGCCCATTGGACGGATACCCTTCAACACTACACGGCGCCCGCTTCGGAGGACAGCGGCTTGCCCGCATGGGCATGGGCGCTCATCGGCGTGGGCATCGGCGTCGTCGTCCTCGGCGGGGCGGGGCTCACTGTGTTCCTCGTCCTTAGGAACAAGAAGAAGCACGCGGCGCCCAAGGCGGAGCGCATGCACGTCGATACGACGGACGACCGCTCGGTGGACGTGTACGCCTTAGACGAGCCCGAAGCGAACGCGGAAGGGGAAGCCGCACCCGAGGCGCCCGAGGCGCCCGAAGCGGAGGAGCCCGCGCCCGAAGAGGAGCGGGAAGAGAGCGGCGAGGCTGGAGAAGAGCCGCCCGCGGAATGACCGGACAAGCAGGACCGACCCCATAGCGGGGTCGGTTTTTTTGTTCCTCCGCCCGCGCGCTTTCGGGGGCGGCGGGCGCGGACGCGGGAATCGCCAAAAAATTTCCCGCTTTCGCCGTTTTTTTTGCAAAACGCATAAAAAAACAGTTTACAAAAAAAATAATTACTAATATAATTTATTAGCCGTAAAAGACGGGCGACCGTCAAGGGGGTCATATGGTCCGATATATCAAATGTCCGCGCTGCGAACTCAACTACATCGACGCGGAAAAACAGGAATATTGCGAGGTCTGTCTCAAAGAGATGAAGGGCATCCCCACCGACCTCGACGACATCGACGAAGAAGAGGAGGAGCTCCCCACCGAGCTCTGCCCCGTCTGCGGGGAGAATATGATGCGCGCGGGCGAAAAGATGTGCGACGAGTGCAAGAAGAAGCTCGAGTACGAGGAGGAGCCCGCGGAGGACGAGGACGACGACGAATGGCGTGAGTACCTCGACGACGACACGGACGCCGAGCTGGATTCCGAGATCGGGGAGATCGGAGAGGAATTCGGCGAGGAGTTCGAGGACAGCGAAGAGGAGGAAGAGGAGGAGACGTACGAGGGACCCGACGAAGAGGAGGACCTCGAATACGTCACGGGCGACGAGATCTATTCGCTTGCGGGCGACGACGAGGACGACGAGGACGAGGAAAAGTCGGAGGACGACGATTTTTAAGGGGAGAAAACATTTCGCGAAATTCTTTATAGAAACATTTCGCGAAATTCTTCATCGAATAGACACGCGCGGTGCACAGGCACCGCGCGTGTTCTTATAATAAGGGCAAAGAATTTCGCGACGGAAATGGGCTTTGTTGGGAAACATGTTTGGGGCTCTTTGTCGCTTGCTCCGACAACAAGCGCGGACGAGCCGCGCAAATTGGGGCGCGCTCCGCAAAATGCGATTTTGCTCCGCGCGAGTCAATAAGAATGGGAAGGCTCTCTCTTATGTCATGTTGAGCGGAGGCGTAGCCGAAGTCGAAACATCTCTACTTCATAATAAGGTAGAGATGCTTCGACAGGCTCAGCATGACAATTAAGAATGCTTCGCACTTGCATCGCGCGTGTTCTTATAATAAGGGCAAAGAATTTCGCGACGGAAACAGACTCTTTTGGGAAACGTGTTTGGGACTCTTCATCGCTTGCTCCGACAACAAGCGCGGGCGAGCCGCGCAAATTGTGCCGCGCTCCGCAAAATGCGATTTTGCTCCGCGCGAGTATTTAGAATGGAGGCGAAGCCGCTCCTTTTTGTCATGTTGAGCGGAGGCGTAGCCGAAGTCGAAACATCTCTACTTCATAATAAGGTAGAGATGCCTCGACTACGCTCGGCATGACAGTATAGAGTACTTCGCGCTTCGCGCTGCTTCGCCTTACGGCTACTTCGGCGCAAAGCGCCTTGTTCCGTCCTTCGGCAAAGAGAACGTGCCGGCGGGGCGTGCCGATTTCCGTAGCGCAACCAGAAGCCGCAATCCGGTATTCCGCCCTTTGTCTACAATGGAACGTGCGGGCGGGGCTTGACAAACGCGCCGCGGCGTGCTATCCTGTTACAAACCGCCGTCCGGAGGGAGCCGTGAATCCTGTCAAGTCTGTCATCAAATTTTTACACCGTTACGACGAGACGCACAACTTCACCTGCGACGTGTGCGGGCGGGAGGTCTTTGGCGGCGAGCGCGTGTGCGAGCATTGCATGCGCGCCCTTCCCTTCAACGACGGCGCGATCTGTCCGCTCTGCGGCAGGCGGGTGAAGGAGGCGGGCGTCTGTCTCGAATGCAAGAGGAGACCGCCCGCGGTGGACAGGGCGCGTTCGGCGTTCGTGCACGAGGGGGAGGCGGCGCGGCTCGTGGTGCGCTTCAAGCGGGGAGAAAAGTATCTTGCGCGCACCCTCGCGGAACTTGCGCTCCCCTGCTTCGTGCGGGAATTTTCCGCCTTCGACGCCCTCGTCTTTGTCCCCATGACGGAGCGCGCAAGGCGCAAGCGCGGCTACAACCAATCCCGACTCTTTGCGGAGGAGATCGGCGCGCGGGTGGGGAGTCCCGTGCTCGCCGCCGCCGTGAAGCGGAGGGAGACAAAGATGCAGAAGGCGCTCGGGCGGGACGCGCGCGAAAACAATCTCAAGGGCTGTTTCCGCGCCGCGGGCGATGTGAAGGGACTGCGCCTCGTCCTCATCGACGACACCTACACCACGGGCGCGACGGTGGGCGAGCTCGCCGCCGTCCTTCGCCGTGCGGGCGCGCAGAGCGTAGAGGCGTTCACCTTTACGGGCGTGGAGGACAAGCATCCCTTCGGAAAGCGGGAGGAGTAGTCTCCCGCACATCCTGCTTCCATATTTTTTCCCTCCGAGGCGCGGAGGGATTTTTTTCTGTCCGCATGCGGGACAGGGCGGTGCATATTCGGGCGGGGAGCGGAATAAGGATAAGACGGACGGGCGTGGAAAACGACAAACCGAGTCGGGATTCGTCAAAGCACCCGAAGATTCTCCGAGAAAAATATTTTATCATATAGGTGTTGCAATGCGGTTTTTCACCATTCGCCTCAAAAGCGTCGCGCTTGCGGGGGCGCTCGTGCTCCTTCTCGGCGCGGGCATGCTCACGGCAAACGCCGCGGGCGCCCAGACGGTCTATCGGAGCGGCGCGCGGTCGCTTCCCATCTATTCGGTGGACCGCGACGACAACAAGGTGGCGCTCTCCTTCGACTGCGCGTGGGGGGTGGAGCACACCGACGCCATCCTCCGCTGTCTCTCGGAGGCGAAGGTGCGCGTCACCTTCTTCATGGTGGAATTCTGGACGACGCGCTATCCCGAATACGTCAAGAAGATCGACGCCGCCTCCCACGAGATCGGCACGCACAGCTCGACGCATTCATACATGTCCCGCCAGAGCGAGCTCGAGATCAAGGAGGAGCTGACGGCTTCCTCGGCGGCGATCACCGCCGTCACGGGCAAGCGGGTGGAACTCTTCCGTCCGCCGTACGGCGACTATGACGATCTTCTCATCGACACCGCCCGCGCCGAGGGTTTTTATCCCATCCAATGGGACGTGGACTCCCTCGATTGGAAGGACCTCTCGGCGGCGGACATCGCCACGCGGGTGACCGAGCGCGTGAAGAGCGGCTCCATCATCCTCATGCACAACAACGGATTGCACACGGCGGAGGCGCTCCCCATCGTCATCGATACCCTCCGCGCGCGCGGGTTCGAGTTCGTCCCCATCGGCGAGCTCATATACAGGGAGAATTACACCATCGACTCCGCGGGGCGCCAGCACCCCAACGGGGCGGCATAGGGATACAGAACGGAATAATGGAGGTACCGTATGGAATACAATGCGGAAAAGAACAACAAGGTGTACTTTATGGGCGAGATCGTCTCCGAAGCGACCTTCTCGCATGAGGTGTACGGCGAGGGCTTCTATGAGCTCTTCGTGAAGGTGATGCGCCTCTCGGGGCAGGCGGACATTCTGCCCGTCACCATCTCGGAGCGGCTGATCCGCGGGAACAATCTGACCATCGGCTCCGAGATCGCGGCGGTGGGACAGTTCCGCAGTTACAATAAGTTAGAGGGGGGCAGGTCCCGCCTCATGCTCACCGTGTTCGTGCGCGAGCTCGTCGATCCGGAGACCTCCAACCGCAATCCCAACGGCATCGTGCTCTCGGGCTATATCTGCAAGCCGCCCGTCTACCGCACCACTCCCTTCAACCGCGAGATCGCCGATCTCCTCCTCGCTGTCAACCGCGCCTATAACAAGTCCGACTATATCCCCTGCATCGCGTGGGGGCGCAACGCCCGCTTTGTGCAGAACCTTAAAGTGGGCGACCGCGTCGCGCTCTCGGGGCGCATCCAGAGCAGGGAGTACCAGAAGCGCCTCTCGGAGACGGAGACAGTCACCATGACGGCGTACGAGGTCTCCGTGTCCAAGCTCGCCGCCTTCGACGACAGTGAAAATTTCGACCTCGACGGCGAGTTCGACCTGTACGCGATGCCCTCGCGGGACAATGCCTGAGCGCCCGCGGCGGAAAGGGCGGGCAACCGCTTGACTTTGCGCGCCGTATCGTGTACAATGGGAGCACATACAAAGGAGCTCCCATGTCTCATTTTGCGATTCTCGTCATCGACCTTTTGAACGACTTTCTCTCGGGCGCGCTTCGGTGCGACCGCGCGGCGGAGGCGCTTCCCGAAACGGCGCGCCTCTTGGACGGCGCGCGGGCGGCGGGCGTGCCCGTGATCTTCTGTTGCGACGCCCACCGCAGGGAGGACCCCGAGCTCGCCGTGTGGGGCGAACACGCGCTCGAGGGGAGCGCGGGGGCGGAGATCGCGGCGGGGCTGTGTTCGGATAAGGACAGCGTCGTCCGCAAGCGCGCCTATTCCGCCTTCTTCGGCACCGACCTCGACCGCATCCTGCGCGAGGCGGGCGCGGATGCGGTGGTGCTCGTCGGCATACAGGCGCACATCTGCGTCCAACATACGGCGGCGGACGCCTTCTTCCGCGGCTACCGCGTCGTGCTCGCGGACGGGCTCGTCGAGGCGTTCACCGAGGGGCAGAGAGAGGAAGCGATCCGCTACATGCACGAGATGTATGCGGCGGAGCGCATCGGCGTGGACGAGCTCCTCGCTTGCTTCCGTGGATAAGCCGTCGCGTCCCCGCACGCGGCGGGAAAAGATCGAGGGGATCCAGCGCACGTTGGAGGCGTACCGCCGCTTCGACCGCGAGACCATCCCCTATGGCGACAATTGGAAGATGCCCGACGCGGACTACCACTACCGCCAGCCGTGGTACGAGCGCATCGTCACGGGATTTTGGCGGACGCTCATGGGGCTGCTCGGACCGCTCCTCGTGCGGATCGCCTTCGGCGCGCGCGTCGTGGGACGGAAAAACCTGCGCGCCGTCAAGGGCGAGGGGTGCATCTCCGTCTGCAACCACTTCCACTATCTCGATACCCTCTTCGTGCGGGAGGCGATCGGACACTTCGGCTCCTTCCATACGATGGCGCCGTGGAACAACAAGGGGGGCATCGGAGGACACATCGTGCGGCACGGCGGCATGTGGCCGTTCAGCGCCAACCTCGCCGCCACCAAACACCTCAACGCCGAGATGGAGCGCCGACTCCGTCAGGGCAAGCGGGTGAACTTCTATGCCGAGCAGGTGATGTGGTGGAACTATCAGAAGCCGCGTCCCATGAAGGACGGCGCCTTCCATTACGCCGTGAAGTTCGGTGTGCCCGTCCTCCCCGTGTTCTGCACCTTCTCCAAGCGGAAGGGGGGCGGCATCAAGAAGCTCCGAATCCATATCCTGCCCGCCGTCCGCCCCGACTCTTCCCTTCCCCGCCGCGAATGCGTGCAGAGGATGCGCGAATGCGCGGAGGCGGAATGGAAGCAATGCTACGAGGAGGCGTACGGCATCCCCCTCGTCTATGAAGAGGACCGAAGATCGCGAAAGGAAGAATAGGCTGATGGAAGAGAAATAGAACGAAAAAAGAACGCGGAAAGAACGATAGAATGCGACACCAGCAATATGCGGGCGGGCGCTCCTCACGGAGCGCCCGCCCGCACGTTCTTTATTGTCTAAGGGCGGCACGCCCCGATTGCGGCTTCTGATTGTATTACTAAAATCGGCACAAGCCGTAGGCGAAGTAGCGCGAAGCGCGAAGTAGCCGTAAGGCGTAGCGCCAAGGGGCAGCCTCTTCCAATTGTCATTTTGAGCGAAGTGAGCGAAGCGAACGAAGTCGAAAAATCTCTGCCTTGTTATAATGCGGTAGAGATGTTTCGACTTTGGCTACGCCTTCGCTCAACATGACATAAAAGAAGCGGCTTCGCCTCCGCTACTTCGCGCTCGTGCGCCGCTACGCGTCGGGCAACATGACATTAAAGAAACGCCTTTCTATTAAATTGACTCGCGCGGAGCAAAATCGCATTTTGCGGAGCGCGCCCCAATTTGCGCGGCTCGCCCGCGCTTGTTGTCGGAGCAAGCGATAAAGAGCCCCAACCGCGTTTCCCATCCACGCCCATTTCCGTCGCGAAATTCTTTGCCCACATTATAAGAACACGCGCGATGCAAGTGCGAAGCATTCTAATTGTCATGCTGAGCCTGTCGAAGCATCTCTACCTTATTATGAAGTAGAGATGTTTCGACACGAGAGCCCACGTCCGCTGGACGTGGGCTCTCGGCTCAACATGACATAAAGGGAATGCACCGCGCGTGTCTATTCTATGAAGAATTTCGCGAAAAAAGTAAAGTTTTATTTTTTAGTCTTATCGATGTCGATGTTGTCGTATTGGCTCCGTTCGGTGTTCTTCCAGACGGGCGAAGTCCCCGTGCGCACATAGCGGCGGCTCTCCATGTAGATGGGGATATATTCGAGCAGATAGAAGGGATTATAGAAGAGCATCGCGAGCCGCTCGCCCGCGGAGAGGGAGCGGAAGGCGTCCTTCTCGGCGAACATGGCGAGCACGCCGAAGAGGAACAGGAGGACGTACAGCACAATGAAGGGCGCCATGGTGAGAAGGGCGAGCGCCGCATACCAGCGGGGATTGCCGAGGGCGGCATAGGCGATCGTGACGACCGCGCCCGCCACCATGCACGCCGACGTCGCCGCGGCGAAGAGGACGAGGGGGGCGATGCCGAAGAAGTATTCGCGCTCGCCGCTCGTGTATTTCCCGCGCGAGCGCACCTGCGCGCGGATCTGTTCCTTATACTTTTTGTCGCATTGGGCGTATCCCGTGAGCCAGCGCACGCGGCGGTTGTGGTTCTCGCTCCGCCCGAGCGCCTCCTCGGTGTAGAGGATGGCATAGGGATAGAACATGGAGCGGAAGCCGCGGACGAGGCTGTCGAGTTTGAGCTCGTAGTCCTCGGTGAGCGTGCGGTAGGGCCAGCCGCCCAGCTCCTCGATCACGTTGCGGCGGAGCATCATGCCCTGTCCGCACAGATTGAGGGGGATGTCCTTGCGCATGCGGTAGGTGTTTCCGAGGTCGTCGATGATGGGCCATGTGAGCGCCGAACAGTTGGAGAACACCGTGCGGTTCTGTTTTCCGCCCAAAAAGTTTTTGGCGTATTTGCGGGTGATGTAGATGTCGTAATCGTGTTCGAGGGCGTTGTTCAGCTCGCTCAGATACCGCGAATCGAGCACGGCGTCCGCGTCCACGATGACGAAGGCGTCGTACGATTCGCGCTCCTGTTGGGAGAGCGCCTTGAAGTAGCCGTCCAGCGCGTCCCCCTTGCGGGTCTGTTCGGGGACAACGGTCACGCGCGCGCCGCGCGCCTCGGCTAGCGCCACGGTGGGGTCGCTTGGATCCTTCACGATCACGTTCACCGTGAAGAAGGCGGGGTCGTAATCCTGCCTGTCGATGGAATCGAACAGGTCGCCTATGATCTTGCTCTCGTCGCGCGCGGGCACGACGACGGCGATGCGGCGCTTCTCGGCGGCACGCCGATAGGGAGGCTTGCGGAAGGCATAGCGGAAGCCGAAGAGTTTCGGAAGATAGAGAATGACGGCGAGGCCGGTCAATACCACATATGCGATCAAGATTGCAACGATCACGGCTCGTCCTCCTCCGTTTCATTATACAGGCGAAAAAAAGGATTGTCAAACGGTTGTGCGCGCAAACGGCGGAATTTTTCTTGGGCGGGAGCCTCCGCTTTGGGCGGCGGGCGGCTGTTTTCCGCCGAAAACGCCCCGCGCGGAGGGCGCGGGGCGCAAAACGGAGCTGCTTAGAAGCGGGTCTTTTCGGTGAGGAAGGCGACGACCTCCTCGGGGGAGAGGCGGATCTGCTCCATCGTATCGCGGTCGCGCACCGTCACGGTGCCGTTTTCGAGGGTGTCGAAATCCACCGTGAGGCAGTAGGGGGTGCCGATCTCGTCCTGTCGGCGGTAGCGCTTGCCGATGGAGCCCGCCTCGTCGTAGACGACGGGGAAGGAAGATCGGAGCGCCGTCCAGAGCTCCCTCGCCTTGGGGGCGAGATTCTTTTGCAGGGGGAGGACCGCCGCCTTGTATGCGGCGATGGCGGGGTGGAAGTGCAAAACGTTGCGCACGTCGCCGCCCTCGAGCGTCTCCTCGTCGTACGCCTCGCACAGCGTGGCGAGCATGAGGCGGTCGGCGCCGATGGAGTATTCGATGACGTAGGGGATGTACTTCTCCCCGCTGACGGGATCGACGTACATCATCCCCTTCCCCGAATATTCCTGATGACGGGTGAGGTCGTAATCGGTGCGGTTGTGGATGCCGTTGAGCTCCTGCCAGCCCATGGGGTAGAGATATTGGATGTCGCACGCCGCCTTCGCATAGTGGGCGAGCTTGTCGTGGTCGTGGAAGCGCAGATGATCGGGCGAGAAGCCGAGGTCGGTCAAGAAGCGCATCGCCTTCTCCTTGAACTCCGCATAGTATTGCCCGTCGGTGCCCTCCTTGCAGAACCATTGGTGCTCCATCTGTTCGAATTCGATGGTGCGGAAGATGAAGTTCCCGGGCGTGATCTCGTTGCGGAACGCCTTGCCGATCTGCGCGATGCCGAAGGGGACCTTGGCGCGCGTCGTGCGCTGGACGTTGAGGAAATTCACGAATTCGCCCTGCGCCGTCTCGGGGCGGAGATAGATCTTGTTCTGGCTCTCGTCGGTCACGCCGCGGGAGGTCTCGAACATGAGGTTGAAGGTGCGGATGGGAGTCCAGTCGAAGCCGCCGCAGTTGGGACAATGCACCTTGTGTTCGGCGATGTACGCCTCCATCTCGGCGTTCGTCATGAGGTCGGGATTGACGGTCCCCTTGGAATGCGCCTCGATGAGGTTGTCGGCGCGGTGGCGGGTCTTGCACGCCTTGCAGTCCATCTTGGGGTCGGAGAAGGAGGTGGTGTGTCCGCTCGCCTCCCATACGCGCGCGTTCATGAGGATGGCGGCGTCCACGCCGAACGAGTTGTCGCTCTCCTGCACGAAGCGCTTCCACCACGCCCGCTTTATATTGTTCTTGATCTCCACTCCCACGGGGCCGTAGTCCCACGTGTTTCCCATGCCGCCGTAGATCTCGCTCCCCGGGAAGATGATGCCGCGCGCCTTGCACAGCGCGACGAGTTTCTCCATCGTGACCGCACTTGCCATATCCATTCTCCGCTTAAAAGTTTCTTGGAATATTCTACTTTGTTTTTTCCCGCGAGTCAAGCGTTTTGATATCAAATGCGGAGGAGGAAGAAGAGCGCCCGCGCGCCGAGCGTACAAAAGAGGGCGAGCGCCGCAAAGCAGACGGGCGCGGGCAGGAGGAGGGCGGGGAGGGCGGCGCACAGCCCCGCGGGGAGCCTCCACAGCCGCCGCGGGAAGGGGACGGGGGAGAGGGGGAACGCTTCGGAGAGCGCGACGCCGACCGCTCCCCCCGCAAGGAGGAACGCCGCCCGCAGAAATTCCGCGTCGGGGAAGAGGGGGAAGAGGAGGGGGACCGCAGCGAAGAGGGGGAAGGCGAACGAGGAGAGGGCGGGGGCAAGGAGGGCGGAGAGCGCGCCGAGGAGCACCCCCGCGAGGACGTCGCTCGGGTAATGCACGCCGAGGATGAGGCGGGACGCCGCCACGGCGAGGCACCATGCCCACGCGGCAAACCATGTCCACACCTTCCGCCGCGAAACGAGGGCATGGGAGAGGGCTCCCGCGAGCTGGGTATGTCCGCTCGGAAAGGAACGGTCGTCCCCGAGGGGCAGGAGGGCGGGGAAGGCGGGGCGCGCGGTCACGCCGACGGTATAGGGGCGGGGACGGGCGACGGCGCATTTGAGCGCGGCGCAAAGAGGGAGGGTGACGAGGAAGGAGGAGAGCGCCCGTCCGCCGCGGGCATCGAGCCAGAAGAAGGGCAGAACGGCGAGCGCCGAGACCTCCGCGAGGGCGGAGACAAAGGCGGCGGCGGTGAGAACGGCTGGCGTGCGGAGCGATTGCAAAAAGAGAAGAACGGCGCGGTCCATGCGTCAAGTATGGGCACTTTGCGAAAAAAGCGGCGGATCTCCCCGAAATTAAAAAAAATACCTGCGAATCGGTATCATTTTTGCGGAGAATATGCTATAATTAGCGTATCGGATTTTTACTTGCGCGCACGCGCGGAGGACGGAATGGATTCCACCAACTTTATCGAACAGTTCATCGAAGAGGACCTTGCCTCGGGCAAGGTGTCCAAGATCAAGACCCGCTTCCCGCCCGAGCCCAACGGCTACCTCCATATCGGGCACGCGAAGGCGATGTATGTGGACTTCGGCACCGCGGAGAAATTCGGCGGGACGTGCAATCTCTTCCTCGACGATACCAATCCCTCCAAGGAAAAGACGGAGTACGTCGAGGCGATCCGCCGCGACATCCGCTGGATGGGCTACCATTGGGAGAAGGAGGTGTACGCCTCCGATTTCTTCGGACAGATCTATGACTTCGCGGAACAGCTCATCCGCGAGGGGAAGGCGTTCGTGTGCGACCTCTCGGCGGAGGAGATCAAGAGGACGCGCGGCACGCTCACCGAGCCCGGGCAGGAGAGCCCGTACCGCGGGCGTTCGCCCGAGGAGAACCTTCGGCTCTTCCGCGAGATGCGGGCGGGCAAATATGCCGACGGGGAGAAGTGCCTCCGCGCCAAGATCGACATGGCCTCGCCCAACGTCAATCTCCGCGACCCCGTCATCTACCGCATCCTGCATGCGACCCATCACAGGACGGGAGACAAGTGGTGCATCTACCCGATGTA